>JBOIBL010000184.1:0-1610 GCA_050739495.1 Gammaproteobacteria bacterium
GGCAATCCACCGGTGGGTACCACGCTGAATCTGGCGATCGGACGGGACGGAAAAGTCCTGCCGGCCCCGGTGCAATTTGTAGCGCTACCGCCGACGTTGTCCAACCGGGTGACAACATTTGCGGCGACCTTGCTGCTCTGGTTACAGGTCGCATTGGGGTTGTTGCTGCTATGGCGCGGGCGGCACAAGGCGGCCGCGGGCGTCGCCGTCTGGTGCCTGGTGGAGGCGATTAACGGGCTTGTCGCCAGCATGCCGATCACGCCGCTGTCGTTGTCCTTGTGGCTGGGGGCGACCACCGGTTTCCTGGAGCAGGCTGGCACGCTCATCGGTCTGCTGTTGGTGGCCGAGGGTCTGGCGCGAAGCGAGGTGAACAACCGCTGGTGGAAATTGCACCGGCCGGTGTTTAGCGTCTTGCTCGTTGTCTACATGGCAACGCAGATCGGAGTAAGAGTACGGGTCTATCTGGACGGTGTCTTGTGGTCTGATCTGGAGTCGATCGCCATCGTTGCACACTTGGCGACGTTCGCGTTGCCCATCGCGATGATCCTGTTCTCGTATTCCCGGGTCTCGGACGCCAACCGGGCACGCATCCGCTGGTTCCTGGTCAGCATGCTTGGAATCGTCGCGGCCTACGTTATGGCGGTACTGCCGCAGTTTGTGCCAATCTCCGGATTGACCGCTGCGATTCTGCAGATGCTGTTTACCGGCACGGCACTATGCGGCTTCACCTATGCAGTGCTGCGCCACCAGCTGGTTTCGATCCGCCTGGTGATCAACCGCGCGCTGGCCTACGGCATCATCACCTCGCTGGTGGTCGGCATTTTTGCGCTCATGTCAGCGCTGCTGGAACGCAATACCCTCGGCGAAGGCACCAACCGGTTGCTGGAACTACTGGTACCGCTACTGCTCGGCGTGACCCTGCACTCGATCAAGAAATACGTGGATGCGTACATCAACAAGTGGTTCTTCCGGCGCCGTTATCGCGCCGAAACCGCACTCAATCATTTTGCCCGCACCTGCGCCTACATCGACCAGCCGGCAAACCTGCTCAAGCTCACGGCGGACGAATTGTTCCGCAACAGCGGCGCACAATCCGTCAGCGTCTATCTGATCGATCCGGCCACTGCCGCCGGTCGCTGCGTCGAAACCCGTGGTATACCGTTGGCCGCATTGATAGAAACCGACGACCTCGCGCTGGTGCGCTTGCGCGCCGGCGACACCGAAATCAACCTACATGAGATCGTCACGGCGTTCGGCAGCGACGGCTTCGCGTTCCCGATGGCCATGCGCAACAGACTCATCGGCGTCATCGTCTGCGGCGCCCGCCCCGCCGAGCAGTACACTGCCGACGAGCGCAAGCTGTTCGCGCACGTCGCCAGCCAGGTCGCCGTAGCATTACACACGCTGGAATTGCAGGAACAACAGCAAGTGCTGAGCGATATCGCCGCTGGCGCCCTGCAGTCGCTGCCGGACATCCGGACTCGCGCCCAGGCCTTGCTCGCGCCGCATCTGCCAGTGTGAGTTTCAGGAAACCGATTTCAAGCAGATAAAGAATTCGGCGTCCGCTTACTTCTCACGACGCGCGGCGGTAAAAATGACAACACCAAACA
>JBOIBL010000185.1:0-1996 GCA_050739495.1 Gammaproteobacteria bacterium
GGCAGCGCCACCATCGTCTACGATGTGACTGTTGCGGCAACCGATACGCCCGGGTTCACGATCGACAACACCGCAACCATCACCAATCCGAATGGTCCGGGGGCAGCACCGGCCGCCCCCACTGTGACTGTGTCGCAGTCCCAGGTGCCGTCGTCCGGTAATAAGTTGCTGTATATCTACGATGATTCGTCCATGTCCCGCACTCCGCAAACCGCTGCGGGCACTGCCAATACCATTAATCAAAACGCTACACATGACTGGACTTTAACGCCCGCCTTGCAGAAACCTTTAACGTTAATCGCCAATTCCACGGTCAGCGTAACGCTCTTGGTGGAATGTACAGCACTCGGTGGTGGTGGCACTTGCCGCAACGGTGGCAATCTGCATTGGAATGCCGCGTTATACGACAACACAGTATCTGCCGGTACTCAAATCGGAAGCACTTCACCGGATGCCAGTTTCAACGATCCGGCTTACGCTCAGGAGACTGCCAATATCACAATTGGCGCGGCGGACGTTACCGTGGCGGCAGGGCATCAACTGATTCTGGAAATCACCAACGACAGTACCCGTAATCGTTCCATGCGAGTTGAACAGTACAACGGCGGCACCCTGAGTATCGTCAGCCTGGACGTCTCCACGGTCATCAACGTGGACAGCGTGAACGTCTACAACGCGGCTTACCCAAGCGTCAGCACGCAACCCATCTATGAGACCAACGCTACCGTGTACATTCGCGCAGTGGTCAGCGATCCGTTCGGCAGTGCGGATATCGATCCGGCCACCGGGGGTACCGCACCGACGCTTACACTCGACGATGCCAACGGTACGGCCCAACTCACCGCCGTCTCCATGACTCAGGTCGCCGACTCCGGCGCCGCCACCAAGACCTTCGAGTACAGTTACACCTTGCCCTCTTCCCCGCCCAGCACCCTGGCGCTGGGGAACTGGACCCCGGCCGTCACCGCCTGGGAAGGTACCGAACACACCATCAGCCACACGGCCGACGGGACCTTCGACGTTGAAGCACCCAACCTATTGGTGATGAAAGCGGTGTCTGCAGTCTCCGATCCGATCGAGGGCACCACCCGGCCAAAAGCGATGCCGGGCGCAACCATGCAGTACCTCGTGAATGTCAGCAACCAGGGTAAGGGCGCAGGCGATAACAACAGCCTGGTGATCACCGACCCGGTTCCCACCGACAGTGGGTTCGTGGTGGGCAGCGTGGTGTTTACCGACGGTTCGCCCAGCAGCGGACTTACGCTCAACCCGGCAAATATCAGCTACTCCAACGACAATGGCGCTACCTGGACCTACACTCCGGTCGCCGGTGGTGACGGCACTGACCCGAACGTGACCAACATCAGGTTCTCGCCTCAGGGCAGCATGGCTGGCAAAACCGCCACTGCGCCCTCCTTCAACATCACGTTCCAGGTCATCATCAAATAAGACCAGTCCGCTTTCGATGCATCTCTGTCAACGAATCAGAATTGTGACTCGTCCAGCGCCAGCACGCCGGCTGCGCCAGCCACGATGGATTCTTTCAGTGCAGCAGCCTGACTCAATTCGTAATCGGCGTAATAACGGGCGGTACCGAGCTTGGCTTGATAGAACGCAGCATCGCCCTCATTCGCAGACAGTCTGGCGTGTGCCACCAGCGCCGCGCGCGCCATCTGCCAACCGCCAGCGACGGTCCCCAGTAAATTCAGGAACGGCACTGCGCCGGCGGATGCGGCTTTGATGTCGCTGCTATAATTCGCGACCAGCCAGTCGGTAGCGGCTGCCAGCGCCGTGACGCCTTCCGCAAGCCGCGCGCGAATCACTTTAATATCCGCATTGTCGGCTTTCGCCAGCCTGGTATCGAGTGCACGCATCTCGGCAATCACGGCTTTCATCACCGTACCGTTATCGCGCGCAATCTTGCGGCCGATCAGATCCTTGCCCTGAATGCCGGTAGTACCTTCATAGATCGTCGAGATTCGCGCATCGCGATAAT
>JBOIBL010000186.1:0-1963 GCA_050739495.1 Gammaproteobacteria bacterium
GGGGTTCCAGCTGGGGCGGATCGAGATAGATCGCTTCGGGAAAGGTGTCGAAGAAGCGCAGGATTGGCCAGGGAAACGGATAGGGTTCCCGGCAGCGCAATACCAGCTGGCGAACCTCCACCTCGCCGGCCTCGGCCAACGGAGCGGTCAGGTTGCGGATTACCTCGGTCAGCTGTCCACTGGGGGACGAGTAGTGGACCACCAATACTTTCTTTGTACTCATAATTGGCTGATTTCAAACACTATATTCTGCTCGCGGCCCATGCGGGGCGGCACCGGGTATGGCCTACCGCTGGGTATCAGAGGTGGTTATCATCGCATAGAGTCCATCATAATTCTGTAACATTTTGCGTTGCCACCAACCTGCGGCGGTCGTTTTTGATGGCGACCAGCGCAGTATCATGATCGGATGTCATTGCACACGTTCCATCCCGCCACCGCTGAATGGTTCCGGAAGACGTTCACCGCGCCGACCGCTGCCCAGGCCGATGCCTGGCCGATCATCAAGCAGGGTCGGCATACGCTCATTGCTGCACCCACGGGGTCCGGCAAGACTTTGGCCGCATTCCTGTCCGCGATCGACGACCTGGTGCATGAAGGCGTGGCGCACGGTCTGCCGGATGCCTGCCAGGTGCTCTACATCTCGCCACTCAAGGCGCTCTCCAACGATATCCAGAAGAATCTGCAGGCGCCGCTGGAAGGCATCCGCAATACCTTGTTCGAATCCGGTCTGCCGGACGTGGATATCCGCGCCTGGGTGCGGACCGGCGACACACCGCAGAGCGAGCGCGAACGCATGCGGCGCACTCCGCCGCATATCGTGGTCACGACACCGGAATCGCTGTATATCCTCCTGACCTCGGATTCCGGCCGCAAACTATTGTCCACAGTGCGCAGTGTGATCGTGGATGAGATCCATGCCCTGGCCGGCAACAAACGCGGGGCGCATCTGGCCTTGTCGCTGGAACGGCTCGCAGCGCTCACGCCGGCTCCGCCGGTTCGAATCGGGTTGTCGGCAACCCAGAAGCCGATCGAGGAAGTCGCCAATTTCCTCACTGGTGGCGAACCCTGCAACATCATCGATACCGGGCACACACGCGAACGACGGCTATATATCGAACTGCCGCGCTCGCCGCTGACGCCCGTGATGGCCAACGAAGTCTGGTCGGAACTCTACGACCGGCTCGCGGAACTGATCCAGTCGCACCGCACCACACTGATTTTTGCCAACAATCGACGGCAGACCGAACGCACTGCGCGGCATCTCGCGGAACGCATCGGCGAACAGCATGTCACTTCGCATCACGGCAGTCTGGCACGGGCACATCGACTGGATGCCGAGCAACGCCTCAAGCGCGGCGAACTGAAAGCGCTGGTCGCGACTGCTTCGCTGGAACTTGGTATCGACATCGGCGATGTGGATCTGGTGTGCCAGCTGGGATCGCCGCGCAGCATCAGCACGTTTCTGCAACGCGTGGGCCGTTCCGGCCATGCGCTGGGCGCGGTGCCGGAGGGCCGGTTGTTTCCATTGTCGCGGGATGATCTGGTGGAATGTACGGCGTTACTGGATGCCGTTGCACATGGCGAACTGGATGCATTGCGTGTGTTGGACGCGCCGCTCGACGTGCTCGCGCAGCAGATCGTGGGCGAAATCGCCTGCCGGGAATGGGATGAAGCGGAACTGTTCGATCACCTCCGGCGTGCCTGGCCATATCGTGATCTGACGCGAGACGAATACACGGAAGTGGTGCGGATGCTGGCCGAGGGTGACGCGACCCGGCGCGGACGGCGTGGCGCCTACCTGCATCGCGATGCGGTCAACGGCAAGCTGCGCGGACGTCGCGGCGCCAAACTGATTGCAGTCACCAACGGTGGAGCGATACCGGATCAGTTCGATTACGACGTAATCTTGTCACCTTCAGGCTTGCGCATCGGTTCGCTCAACGAGGATTTCTCGTTCGAG
>JBOIBL010000187.1:0-3702 GCA_050739495.1 Gammaproteobacteria bacterium
TGTTGGCGCCAGGTTTAAATTGACCACCTGTGCCGGGTTAAAAATGACCAGGTGATTTCATCGTGAGACTACCTCACGACTGTGGATAAGTCGACCAGACTCGGGTTGGTTTTAGCCTCCTTCTGGGGTTTAGTGGTTAACGACCGGCAGAGTAATGCCGCCGGTTAGGTTGTTTCAGAATGATTTTGTATCCTCCGTGACGGGTGAGCGTTGCGCTTTCTCGCGTGACTTGATGCGATCCTTGGCGGTCGCACTACTTGCCTTGAAGCGGAAGGATTCGTTGCCGGTCTCGATGATGTGGCAATGATGTGTCAGCCGATCAAGCAGCGCAGTGGTCAGCTTGGCGTCTCCAAACACGCTGCTCCATTCCGCGAAGGTCAGATTGGTCGTAATGATGACGCTGGTCCGCTCGTAAAGTTTGGAAAGCAGGTGGAACAACAGCGCGCCGCCGGCCTGTGAGAACGGCAGATAGCCGAGTTCGTCCAGAATGACCAAGTCCATCTGCATCAGGCTGAGGGCCAGCTTGCCCTGTTTGCCCGCTGCCTTCTCCAGTTCCAGCGTATTGGCAAGATCCACGGTGGAGTAAAAGCGTACGCGTTTGCCGTGATGCTGAATGCCGGCGACACCGAGCGCCGTCGCCAGATGGGTTTTGCCGGTGCCGGTTCCGCCGACCAACACCAGATTCTGTGCGGCATCGGTAAACTCCAGGCTGGCCAGCGTACTGATCAGGTGTTTATCCACCTTGGATTGCCCGAAGTCGAAGCCCAGCAGGTCCCGGTGGACAGGGAACTTGGCGGCGTTCATTTGATAGCGGAGCGAGCGAATGCCTCGATCATTGGCTTCCGCCTCCAGCAGATGACGCAGCAGCCATACAGATGAGTCCAGCGAAGCCGTGGCGCCGGAAGCGCCCTGGCTCTGCAGTTCGACATAGCAGTCCGCCATGCCCTGTAACTTGAGTGCCTTGAGTTGGGTGAGGATGTCAGACATGGAGCACCTCCAACACATTCAGGCTGTCATAGCGCGAGGTATCCGCCCGCGGTTCTTCGCTGAGCGTCAGACTGGTGTCGACCTGCGCCGGCGGCGGAGCCTGATTGAGGCGTGCCAGCACGTTGATCACATGTTCGGCACTGACAACGCCCGACTCCAGCACCCGTTCGACCGCCACCAGTACCGCCTCCAGACCATGCGCCGGCACCGCGGCCAACACCCGGGCCATGGTCCGGTCGCCCTGTTGTCGTTCGCGTCGCCGCAACGCGGTTTGGAGCTTGGCAAAGGGGACGGGCATATCGGCGAACGGCGCGCCGTTGCGCAACGCGCCGGGCTTCTTCTCAATGAGTGGAATGTAGTGCTGCCAGTCATAACTGACCTGATCACGATCCAGTCGCCGCGTATGGCATGCCACGATCGCATTCTCGGCAGCGACCTCGATCCGGGCTGGATAGAGGTGGATCGCCACCTTCTGGTTGGCCAGATGGCAGGGCACGGAGTAGCGGTTGCGCTGCACGGTCACCAGGCAGGTACTGGAAACACGCGCCAGCACCTCGACATAGCCATCGAACGGCGTGGGCATCGGCATCAAATACAGTTGCTCCTGCTCAAGCGCATCGGCCACGGTAATGCCGGCGTCCGGATGCTGCAGTTCCGACCACAGTGCGCGGCAACGGGCTTCTAACCAGACATTGAGCGCATCGAACGAGCCGAAGTGTTGGGTCTTGGCGTCCAGCCAGACTCGGCGCCGGGAATCTTGCACGTTCTTCTCAACCACCCCTTTCTCCCAGCCGGAGGCCACGTTGCAAAAATCCGGGTCAAACAGGTAGTGCGCCGTCATGGCGAAGAAGCGCGTATTGACGACACGCCCGTTGCTCTTGGACACCTTGTCCACGGCGGTCTTCATATTGTCGTAGATGCCGCGCTTGGGCACGCCCCCTAGCGCCGTGAAGGCGCGGGTATGCGCATCGAACAGCATCTCATGACTCTGAGTCGGGTAGCCCGATACTAGAAAGGCACGACTTGCACACAGCTTGGTATGCGCCGCCAGGATCTTGCGGTGAATGCCGCCGATCACCAGCCACTCCTCGCTCCAGTCGAACTGGAAAGCTTCGCCGAGCTGGAACTTGAGCGGCACGAACGCGGATTTACCGGTGCTCGTGGCGTGCTGGCGGGTGCGTCGGATGAAATCGGTCAGCTGTGAATAGCCGCCCGTGTAACCTTCCTGTCGGAGCGTCTCAAATAACCGCTTTGCCGTCCGTCGATCCCGCTTGGGGCGGTGCGCATCGGTCTCCAGGATCAACTTCAGCAGGGGCTCAAACGGCGTCAGCTTGCTGTCGCGGTTGCGCCGTTGCCGGTGTGGACCTTCGCCGCCCTTGAGCCACTTCTTGATGGTGTTGCGCGACAGACTGGTTCGTCGCTGAATCTCACTGATGGTGAGATGTTCGCGAAAATGCATCCGCCGGATCTTTGCATACATGGCCATGGTAATCACCTCGTTAGCTCCTGCTCATAAAATGAGCAGGATAAGTGGATTACCTGGTCAAAATTAAACCGGCACAACTACCTCTAAATGGTCAAAACCAAATCAGCGCCAACATATAGATGAGCATGTATGCGTATAAAACTCGCAGCGCGATATTCTCAAGCGGAATATTGTGAAAGCGCAGAATGTCCGCCATTTCGTGAAATGTGAAAACGACGCGATTGTTGTCAAGGCGACGAACGTAGTAATCTAATTCCAGTGGAACATTCACAAAGGCGAAGAGGATGTCTTCCTCGCCACGCTTCGGAACAAGCCTTTCCAACTGTGTGTCTAAGTACTGCCAATCGACGCCTTGATGCGCCTCATTAAGCTGAAAACTCTCGATTTCGCGATCGCACACAAATACCCGGGACGACCAATCACGCAGCCGGGCGATTTCAAAATTCGGTGGCAGCCGCCCAAGTACTACAAACCGGACTTTAGTGCGTGCCATTAATGCCCCCTGTAACAAAATGGGTGTTAGATGGGCGTCGGCGGTATTCAAAATCACCGACGGCGGTATAACTCCGGTCTTTGTAGCACCTACAATCCCGGAATTCCAAATATTGTTCCAACAGTTAACTCGCCTCGCCGAATTCACATGCGTGATAGGCGGACCGCTGCAATTCGTGATTCCAATAATACTGCATAAAGTCACAGTATCGTGAAAACAGCCCCTTCCGGGGTCCACGGATAAAATGGGCGGCGCATGCAGATATATACAGGCTACGACTGGCGGATTAAGTGAGAACTCCTACTGAGGCCCTGTCATCATAATAGCCTCCGGACGGAGAAGACTACCGGTGGCGGAATTCAATCGATACACATCGAGAAAGGCTTGCTCAAAGCAAGCCCCTCTCAGCGAAGGAAACTGCCTCGACACCGCCGATGACGAAGTGATCGAGAGTGCGGATGTCGACCAGTGCCAGCGCCTCCTTGAGACGACGCGTCAGGCGGCGGTCGGCATCAGACGGTTCGGGTACCCCGGATGGGTGATTGTGAACGAAGATCACCGCCGCGGCGTTATGCTGCAGCGACTGCTTCACGACTTCACGCGGATGCACAGACGTACCATCAATCGTGCCGCGAAAGAGTTCCTCGAAAGCGACAATCCGGTGCCGAGTGTCGAGATACAGCACGCCGAACACTTCATGCGGCCGATCTGAAAGCCGGGTGATCAGCCAACGCCG
>JBOIBL010000188.1:0-7221 GCA_050739495.1 Gammaproteobacteria bacterium
GAGTTACCGATTCTGCATACATCGATTATCTCATTGAACTTTGCGCCGCGCAACGGATTGGCATGATTGTGCCGACCATCGACACTGAATTGGTGGTCTTGGCGAAAGACCGCCGATCATTTGTGGACGCGGGTGTTCAAGCAGTAATTTCAGATTTATCTCTAATCAAGGCATGTAGAGACAAACGCTTGACCTCAGAACTATTTGTCGAGCTGGATATAGGCACACCAAAAATCTATGATAAGCAGACTCTTTTATTTCCTTGTTTTTGCAAACCCTATGATGGGAGTCGTAGCATCGGTGCGAAGATAATCCAGAACCCTGATATGCTGACCAACGAGCTTCTGGAGGATAAGAAGAATATATTCATGGAATTGATTGGAGGCGAATACATCGAATATACGATGGATGCCTATTTCACGCAGAACTCAATCTTACGTTGCCTCGTTCCTAGGGAGCGTATTGAGGTGCGCAGCGGAGAGGTCAGCAAGGGGATAACAAGAAAGAATCGTGTTTATTATTATTTTATTGAGAAACTGCAAAAACTCGAAGGTGCGAAAGGTTGCCTAACCGTTCAGGCATTTTTCAACCCTATAACAGAAGACATCAAGGCAATTGAGATAAACCCCCGTTTTGGGGGCGGTTACCCACTAACGCACGCGGCCGGCGCTGATTACCCAGGTTGGCTGATCAGAGAGTACTTCCTGGGAAATTCAATAGAATTTTCAGAAGCGTGGGAAAATAACTTGATGATGCTTCGCTATGACGCCAAGGTAATGGTTCGTGAAAATGATCGATTCTAATACTTTCGTTGTTTTTGATCTTGACGACACGTTATACGAGGAAAGCGAATATCAAAGTTCGGGCCTCTTTGCCGTTGCCAAAATTATAAATCGAGCGTATGGAAACGATTTGAAACAAAAGATTCTGGAATGGAAGACGGCTGGTGTCCGGGATATTTTCTCCGAGGTGTGCAGGGAACTTGGCCTGCCTGCATCAGCAAAAGAAGGGTTTATCTGGACTTATCGTCTTCATAAGCCAACCATTAAACTTTCGATAAACGCCCGTGAAACTGTTAATTTGATAGAAAATGGATCTGCGGGAATTGCGATACTTACGGACGGTCGCTCTATCAGTCAACGCTTGAAACTGTCCGCGCTTGGGTTACTGGAATATCCGTTATATATTTCTGAGGAGTGGGGTTCTGAAAAGCCCGAACTGGATAGATTCGAGGAAATACAGCGGAGGCATCCGGCCAGAACGTATGTTTACGTAGGCGATAACCCAAGTAAGGATTTCAAGGCTCCCAACCAATTGGGGTGGGAAACGATAGGGTTGCGTGGTAACGACAAAAATATCCATTTGCAGACCGTTGACGGATTGCCAAGTGCTTATCATCCGAAATTATGGATTTCGAAACTAGAAGAGCTACGTGATTATTTATGTTGAACACTCAATTTTCACCATGGCCATCTTTTACGGAAGAAGAAGCTGATTCTGTTCGCGATGTATTGTTGTCCAACAAGGTCAACTATTGGACTGGAACAATCGGCCGCGAATTTGAAAAAGATTACGCAAGTTACACTGCCAGACGGCATGCAATAGCTTTGCACAATGGCTCGGTTGCACTTGAACTGGCGTTGTATGCATTCGGGGTAGGCTCAGGTGACGAGGTTGTTACCACGCCGCGTACTTTCATGGCCTCGGCAAGTTGCGCTGTGCTACGCGGCGCGAAGCCGGTGTTTGCCGAGGTGGATCGCGAATCCCAGAACATCACCGCTGCGACGATCGAGAAGGTGATTACACCAAAGACCAAAGCAATCATCCCTGTACATATAGCGGGTTGGCCGTGTGCCATGGACGAGATCATGGTATTGGCCGAGAAGCATGGTTTGATCATCATAGAAGATTGTGCTCAGGCACATGGTGCAACTTTCAAGGGCAAACCCGTTGGATCGTTCGGGCATGCGGCCGCCTTCTCATTCTGCCAGGACAAGATCATTACCACTGGTGGCGAAGGTGGCATGCTGGTGCTCGATGATGACGAAGCGTGGTCGAGAGCATGGGCCTACAAGGATCACGGCAAGAGTTACGATGCGGTTTATAATCGAAAACATGCACCAGGATTTCGTTGGCTGCATGAATCGTTTGGTACTAACTGGCGCATGCTCGAGATGCAAGCTGTGATCGGCAGAATGCAGTTGGCGAAATTACCGGAATGGATACGCTTGCGACGTGAAAACGCGAAAATTCTCACAAACGGTTTCAGTAAATTGGATGCGCTCCGCATCACTCATCCGGGTTCAGATATCGGTCATGCCTATTACAAATATTATGCGTTTGTCGTGACTGAACGTCTGTGTTCCGGTTGGACACGAGACCGTATCATGCAGGCCGTGAATGAAGCGGGGGTGCCGTGTTATTCCGGTTCGTGCTCCGAGATATATCTTGAGAAGGCATTCGATGGCACGGAGATGCGCCCCAAGACCCGGCTCCCAGTGGCCAGGGAATTAGGTGAGACCAGTCTGATGTTTCTGGTTCATCCGACCCTCGGCGAGCCGGAAATGGCCAAGACGGCCGAAGTCGTATCCGAAGTGATGAAATCGGCGACCGCTTAAGGAAGCCATGACCACCAAATCCAGCCAAAGTCCGCTGGGGTACTTCCGCCTTATGTGAAATACGGGCGTCGAGGTTATACTACGCATCCCCGGAAAACCGGGCAGGTTCAGGTATCAGATTGATTATGCCTCTCAGGGAGATTGGGGATGGAAACTAAGATAAAGGGATTGTCGAAACGTCTTTTTGTGATTACTCATGATATTGCATGGGTGCCTGTTGCGATATTGGCGTCCTATTGGCTGCGATTCAATTTTGCTTCGATATCGAAGCTGCTGATGCCCGGCGTAATGGAACTCATAATAGTCGCCACGGTTCTGCACGCTGCCACGTTCTGGATATTCGGGTGCTATCGCGGGCTCTGGCGTTTCTCATCCATACCGGATTTATTGCGCTTGTTAAAGGCGGTTCTGGTTGGGGCGATCGCCACTACGATAGTATGTTTCATGATCGGACGGCTTCAGGCCATCCCACGCTCAGTTCTCGTGCTGTATCCATTTTTGTTGATCGGTGTACTGAGCGCCGCCCGGGTTTTCTATCGTGCACTAAAGGACAGTAGCTTCAAACAGGATCATGAGAACGGGACCCGTGCCTTGCTGGTCGGGGCAGGCCGAGCCGGTGAGATGCTGATCAGGGATATGGAACGCTACCCCCAGTTCATTCCGGTCGCATTTGTAGATGACAACCCTGCCAAGCAAGGGCAGGAAGTACGCGGGGTGCGGATCCGTGGGGCTGTGAATGATATCCCGAGTCTGCTTGAGGAGCAGTTGGTCGATGTGGTGCTTATTACCATGCCTTCTGCACCGCGCAGTGTACTCGACAAGATCGTACAGATATGCGCAGAGCGTGCTATCAAATGCCGCACTCTGCCTTCGCTTGCCGAATTGGCGGATGGCCGAATCGAAGTCTCACGCTTGCGTCCTGTTACGGTAGAAGATCTGTTGGGGCGGGAACCTGTAGAGCTCGACCAGCAGGCGGTGGCTTCTTTTCTCAGCGGCAAACGGATCCTGGTAACCGGCGGCGGCGGATCTATCGGTTCCGAACTGTGTCGGCAGATACTGAAACATGAACCCGGGCTGTTGATCGTCCTGGATAACAGCGAGTTCAATTTATACAGTATCGATCAGGATCTGAGTACCACGTGTCCGGCCTTGATGTTCAACAGCGTGCTTGGCGATGTGCGTGATTCAGACGTCATCAATTCGGTGTTCACGCAATTCAAGCCGCAAGTCGTATTCCATGCTGCGGCCTACAAACATGTGCCGATGGTGGAAGACAATATCGTCGAAGGTATTCGTAATAATGTTTTTGGCACTCGCGTTGTCGCGGATGCTGCAAAGAAACATGGCGTCGAGACGTTCGTTCTTATCTCCACAGATAAGACCGTAAATCCGACCAACGTCATGGGCACTACCAAACGCGTCGCCGAATTGTATTGTCAGGCGCTGGATGAATCGAGCAGCACACATTTCATTACTACACGTTTTGGTAATGTATTGGCATCTGCTGGATCGGTCGTGCCATTGTTCGAGCGGCAGATCGCCAGCGGTGGACCGATCACTGTCACGCATCCGGATATCACGCGCTATTTCATGACTATCCCGGAAGCCGCAAGCCTGATACTTCAGGCTGGCGCGATCGGCAAAGGCGGCGAGATATTCGTTCTCGATATGGGGGAGCCGGTCCGTATCCACGATCTTGCCGAGAAACTGATCCGCTTATCCGGCTTGCAACCGGGGCGTGACATCGAGATCAGATATACGGGTCTGCGGCCAGGAGAGAAACTCCATGAAGAGCTCTTTTATGCCCAGGAAGAACTACGTCATACCGTGCATCCGAAGGTAATGCTGGCAAGTTGCCGTGCGGTGGAATCAGCACAAGTGCATGTTGGTCTCACGCAACTTGCAAACGCAATACAGACAAACGATCAGGATCGGGCATTGGAAGAACTGAAATCAATGGTGCCGGAATTCAAGCCGGCCTTGTCTGCGGAACAGCGCAAGCACCGCAAGAGACATCCGCAGTTGCAGGTTGTGAAATAACGAGATGGCATCGCCCAAGCTTTATATCAAAACCTTCGGTTGCCAGATGAACGAGTACGATTCCACCAGGATGGTGGATGTGCTGCATGAGTCGTATGGCTATGAGGTGACGGAACGCGCGGAAGACGCAGATGTTATCCTCCTCAATACCTGTTCAGTACGGGAAAAAGCCCAGGAAAAAGTGTTTTCCCAGCTTGGTTGGTGGCGCGACTACAAACAACAGAATCCTGATCTAATAATCGGTGTGGGTGGCTGTGTCGCCAGCCAGGAAGGTGAGGGCATCGTCAGGCGTGCACCATTCGTGGACATAGTCTTTGGTCCCCAGACCCTGCATCGATTGCCGGCGATGATCGAGGAAACCCGCCGCACACGCCGTCCGGTGGTAGATATCTCGTTTCCCGAGATCGAAAAGTTCGACAATCTTCCACCGCCGCGCGCGGAAGGCTCGACCGCTTTTGTATCTATCATGGAAGGATGTAGCAAATACTGTACGTTCTGCGTGGTGCCTTATACCCGTGGCGAAGAAGTCAGCAGACCCTTCGACGACGTAATCGCGGAGGTCGCGGAGTTGGCCGAACAGGGTGTCAGGGAAATCACGCTGCTGGGTCAGAATGTGAATGGGTATCGTGGCGACATGCATGACGGATCGCTTGCGGATCTTGCTGTGTTGATTGAATACGTGGCAGCGCTGGAGGGTGTGGAGCGCATTCGTTTCACCACCTCGCATCCTCTCGAATTCGGCGACCGGCTTATCCGGGCCTATGCGGAAATACCGAAGCTCGCCAATTACCTGCATTTGCCGGTGCAGAGCGGTTCGGACCGGATTCTGGCCGCCATGAAGCGCAATCACACCACGCTGGAATACAAGGCCAAAATCCGGAAGCTGCGCCAGATACGTCCTGACATCAGTCTGTCCACCGATATTATCGTCGGATTTCCGGGCGAAAGTGAACGGGATTTCGAGGCAACCATGAAGCTGGTCGAGGAAATGCAGTTCGACCAGGCGTTCAGTTTTATCTATAGCCGTCGTCCCGGCACGCCAGCGGCTTCGTTTGACGATGACGTACCACATGCGGAAAAGCTGCAGCGCCTGGAGTTGCTGCAGGCCCGGATCCATGCATTCGGTCAGCAATACATGCACAGGCTGGTGGGAACCACCCAGCGGGTGCTGGTGGAAAGACGTTCAACTAAGAACTCCAATGAACTGGCTGGACGGACTGAGTGCAACCGCTGGGTTAATTTCCCGGGCGATCCACGCTTTGTCGGAGGGTTCGTGGATGTTGTTATTACAGACGTAAAGCAGAATTCTCTCCGTGGCCGGGTGGCCTCCAACGCTATGCTGTCTGATTCGATTTCGCCAAAGCGCATGGTTTCTGGTTAGAATTTTGTTTGAGCCGGTGCCCGCATCACTTGATTTGCAACTGGAATCAGCCGATAACGAACGGCTGGCCAATCTCTGTGGTCAGTTCGATGAGCATCTGCGACAGATCGAGCAGGGTCTGGGGGTGGAGATCAATAATCGTGGCAACCGTTTCCGCATCATCGGCGATGCAAAAGCGACGCAGGCCGTCGCTGAAATACTGAAGCAACTTTATGCTGCAACAGTGCATGAACGCATCCGTCGCGAGACGGTCCATCTCTCATTGCGGCAATCGGGTATGACAGCGACGCCGGCAGATACGGGGGCTACTGCAGAAGGCGCCGACGATATCGTCATCGCAACCAAGGAAGGTCGTATCCATGGGCGGGGTTTGAATCAACGCCGTTATCTGCAGAACATCGCTGAACACGACCTGACTTTCGGTATCGGCCCGGCAGGCACCGGCAAGACCTACCTTGCTGTCGCCAGCGCAGTGGCTGCACTTAATCATGATCAGGTGCGCAGATTGGTGCTGGTGCGGCCTGCGGTCGAAGCCGGTGAGCGGCTTGGGTTCCTGCCCGGGAGCATGGCAGAGAAAGTGGATCCCTATCTGCGCCCGATTTACGATGCGTTATACGACATGCTTGGGTTCGAGCGGGTAAGCCGTTTGCAGGAACACGGTGTGATCGAAGTGGCGCCGCTTGCTTTCATGCGCGGGCGGACCCTGAACGAAGCGTTCATCATTCTGGATGAAGCACAGAACACCACGATCGATCAGATGAAGATGTTCCTGACCCGTATCGGTTTTGGTTCCCGCACGGTCGTGACCGGTGATATCACGCAAGTGGATATCCCGCGGCATCAGCGTTCCGGATTGCGGGATGCGGTGGAAGTATTACGCGGTATGGATGGTGTCGGTTTCACTTTCTTCACTGCGGCTGATGTCGTGAGACACCCACTGGTGCAGCGAATCGTCAGTGCCTATGAACAGCGCGATTTGCCTGATGCCGACAAAGAGTAGTTCTCTTTTTTTGAGGGGCGCTTGGAAATGAGTGCGCAGGTGCGGGTTACGCTGCAGATTGCTACCCTAACTGGGAAAATACCCACTCAGGCACAATTCAAACGCTGGGTGAGTGCGGCATTGGCGGACCGGGGAGAATCAGCAGAAGTCAGCATCCGGATCGTGGATGAGGAGGAGGGTGC
>JBOIBL010000189.1:0-17287 GCA_050739495.1 Gammaproteobacteria bacterium
GTGCGATATACAGTGGGTCGCAGCCTCCATCCAGCATCCGCGCCAGCCAGTACAGGGCCGCATCCGGAGACGACCCCCGGACAGATTTGTGCAGGGCCGATATCTGGTCATAAAAGGCTTCGCCGTGATTGTCGAAACGGCGCAGACCACCTGCAATCAGCTCTCCAATCACCTTATCCGGGATCACTTCCCGCCCGCCAGCATCCTCAGTCAGGTCACCCGCAAGTTCGAGCAGATTGAGTGCACGGCGTGCATCTCCATCCGCAGCAGTCACCAGCCTGTCACGCGAGTCGTCGGATAACTCGATATGACGGACGCCCAAGCCACGTTCCGCATCGTTGAGTGCAGAGTCGATGATCTTGCGGATATCCTCTGCAGTGAGCGACTTGAGCACATAGGTGCGGGCCCGCGACAACAATGCGTTGTTCAATTCGAAGGATGGATTTTCGGTCGTCGCACCGATGAAAGTCAGCGTACCGTCCTCGACGTAGGGAAGAAACGCATCCTGTTGTGACTTGTTGAAACGATGCACTTCATCCAGGAACAGCACCGTACCGGTGCCATCCTGTGTGCGGCGCGCCTGTGCCTGTTCCACAGCGGCGCGTACATCTTTCACGCCCGCCATCACGGCCGACAGTGCGATGAATTGCGAATTACAGACCTGTGCCAACATCCGTGCGAGCGTGGTCTTGCCGGTACCGGGCGGTCCCCAGAGAATCATCGAATGCAGATGTCCGCTTTCCAGTGCACGCCGCAAGGGTTTGCCTTCAGCAAGCAGGTGCTCCTGACCAATGAATTCAGCGGCCGTGCGCGGGCGCATGCGGTCGGCAAGTGGACGAGAATCAGATTGTTTAAGCATATTTACGAACAAGATACCGGTATGCCCTGCCCAACCAGACGGCAGGCCAGGCGAGTCCCAGCAACGCGCCAAGGATATCCGCCAGCCAGTCGAACCATTCGGCATCGCGACCGGTGTAGTGCTGAAGTATCTCAATGATGGCGCCCATCCCGATCAACAGCACCAGGATCGCCAGGCGCTGCCTGCGCTGCGGACAGATAGCCGCAAACCATGCGGCCAACCCGAAGTAGGCGGAAAAATGCTCCAGTTTATCGAACTGCGGAAACAGCGGTGGGATATTGGGTGGTGAAGGTGTGAGACACCCCCACCAGACCACCCCAATCATGCAGATGCCGATAACCCGCCACCCAAGACGCAGATGGGCGACAGCCGGGCTGATCTCACCCATGCGGAGCGCCGATATCGCCGATTACATCTGTGCCCGGCGGCGGCGTGAATCTGAACTGGTCATCTGACAGCGTGACATTCCGGGCCACATGAGTAAATGTGATACGGGTAAGGTTACCCAGCGCATCCTTCAATTCCATTTCCGCAACGGTGCCGTTACGGAAACCGAGTCGCACATCCTCGAAATCCGTATCTTTTATCTTCGGGGTCAGTCCGACCCACGACAGGCCATCCTTGCCGCCAAGATCCTCTACCTTGAAATTTTTGCTGACGTCGTTTGAACCCGACAGCAATACAGCAGGACTGGCGGCCAGGGTCCCATCCAGCGGTTTCACCGTGACCTGCTGCAATTCCACGTCATACATCCAGACACGTGCACCATCCGCGACGATGATCTCCTTGTTCGGCGCAGCATAGTCCCAGCGAAAACGGTTCGGCCGCTTGATCAACAAGGTACCTTCGGACTGCTTGACCTTGCGCAGATTCGGATCCATCACCACCTGGGTAAAATCCGCTTTGAGGCTATGCACCTGGCTCAGAAAATGTTGCAGCTGCGCGACCGCTGCAGTCTTCGCATGCGTCGCCGCCATGCCGTTTTGCATCAATAGCAACACGATCATCATGACCAGCATCGATCTTGTCAGCTTCATATGCACTTACTCCTCGCGATCGGATGGTGGTGGTGCGGCCAGCACCTCGCGCGAACCATTTGATTGCAGTGGGCCGACGATGCCGGCAGCTTCCATTTCTTCGATCATGCGTGCGGCACGGTTGTAACCGATGCGGAGACGCCGCTGCACACCTGAGATGGATGCGCGCCGGGATTCAGTGACGATCCGCACTGCCTGATCGTATAGCGGGTCTGCTTCGCTGCTGCCTTCTTCCGCATAGTCGCTCAGACCAGGGATACCCTGCTGGGATTCGACCGGACCCTGCAGGATTTCATCCATATAACGCGGTTGCCCATGACGTTTCAGATGAGCGACTACACCGTGCACTTCCTGATCACTGACGAATGCACCGTGGATACGTATCGGTACCGGCATGCCCGGTGGCAGATACAACATATCGCCGTGGCCAAGCAAGGATTCTGCCCCTTGTTGATCGAGAATCGTGCGTGAATCCACCCTGGCGGAAACCTGGAATGCAATGCGGGTGGGTATATTGGCCTTGATCAGACCGGTAATGACATCTACCGAAGGCCGTTGCGTAGCCAGAATCAGGTGGATGCCGGAGGCGCGGGCTTTCTGCGCGAGTCGTGCGATCAATTCTTCCACTTTCTTGCCGACCACCATCATCATGTCGGCCAGTTCGTCAACGACCACCACGATGTTCGGCAGCACGTTGAGCGTCGGTATCTCCGAATCGCTGAGCGTATTCAGGTCCGCCTTGAACAACGGATCAGGAATTGGTTTGCCAGCCTCGATCGCATCTTTCACCTTGCGGTTGTATCCGGCAAGATTGCGTACTCCTACCGCGGCCATCAGACGGTAACGCTTCTCCATTTCCGCCACGCACCAGCGCAACGCATTGGCGGCTTCCTTCATGTCGGTCACCACCGGCGCCAGCAGATGCGGGATCCCCTCGTATACCGAGAGTTCCAGCATCTTCGGATCGATCATGATGACTTTGGTCGCCGTCGATTTGTACAACAGGCTCAGGATCATGGCATTGATCGCGACCGATTTGCCAGAGCCGGTGGTACCGGCGATCAGCAGATGCGGCATGCGTTCCAGATCGGCGACGATGGGATTACCGCCGATATCCTTGCCCAGTGCGAGCGTGAGCGGTGAGCGCGACGCGTCGTATTCACTGGACTTGAGTATCTCTCCCAGCGTCACCAGTTCGCGGCTTTCGTTGGGAATCTCCAGGCCCACCACGGACTTGCCGGGAATCACTTCCACTACACGCACACTGATTGCAGACAGTTCGCGCGCCAGATCCTTGGCGAGATTGGTAATCTGGCTGACCTTGACGCCTGCCGCCGGCTGCATTTCAAAACGCGTCACCACCGGGCCCGGATTAACTGCAACTACCTGCACATCGACGCCGAAATCCTTGAGCTTGATTTCCACGCGTCGCGAGATGGCTTCCAGCGCCGCTTCCGAATAACCGTCCACTTTGGGCGGCGGATCATCCAGCAACGACAACGGCGGTAGCTCGGAATCCGCCGACGGTTCGAAGAGCGGCACCTGGCGCTCGCGTTCCACCCGCGGACTCGGTGGAGCGGCTTTCACAACCGGTTCGATCCGTGGTTTGGGACGACTCTTGACCTGTTCGGTATGTACCTTGATGACTTCGACCTGATGCTCGCGCGCACGGCGGGTCTGGATGGTCTCCTTGAGCCAGCCCCAGCGATTACGCAACCGTTCGATGGCGATCAGGGTGAAATGCCCGGTGCGATCCATGACCGCAATCCACGACAGTCCGGTAAAAATCGTCACCGCAGCCAGAAACAACGCCAGCAACAACAACGTGGCACCGAGGTCGCTCAAGCCCGCAGCCAGCCCCTTGCCGGCGAAATCGCCCAGTATCCCGCCCGCATCGACCGGCAAACTGCCGCCGGTTAAGCGCCAGTTCAGGGAAGCCAGACCGGAGGCTGTAAGCAGGCACAGGATCAACCCCGCGCTGCGCATCGCGACGTGGAGCTTCTTGACGGGTTCTTCTGAACGCCGGTCCATGAACACCATGAACCCGGCCCAGATCAGCAGGAATGGGAACAGATAAGCCGGATAGCCGAACAGGAAATACAGGCCAGCCGCCAGCCATGCGCCGACCGGCCCGATGGCATTGTGCACGCCACCGCCGTCGCCGCTATAAAGAAAGCTGGGGTCATGCGCGTTATAGGTGGCGAGGGACGCGAACACCAGCACCGCGACCACTCCGAAAATCCAGAGAGCCGCTTCTTTCAGCCCTTGCATCAGATGGATTGCCAGGGGAGAACGTGTTTTTTCGCTGCGCGTCGCCTGCGCCACTAGCTTGGCCTTACTTTAAGAAGTTAATATAACTTCCTATCTTATATAGTAATTTTGTTATTTAATCAACGCCGGGTGTACAACCTTGCCACCTTCGACATTGATGCCCTTGCGCAGCGGTTCGAAGTCCCGCCAACCACCGGCAGCCAGTCTCAGGGTATAAGGCGTAATCGCTGCCGAAAGAGCCTGGGACGAAGTTCGTGGCACCGCGCCCGGCATATTGGTCACCGTGAAATGGGTCACCCCTTCCCAGACATAGGTAGGTTTGTCCCAGGTGGTCGGCTTGGTGGTTTCCACACAACCGCCCTGATCCACGGAAATGTCTGCCACCACGCTGCCCGGCTGCATGGCCTTGACCATTTCAGCGGTAACCACGTGCGGGGCCTTGGCGCCGGTCACCAGCACCGCGCCCACCACAATATCGGCATACTTCACCGCCTCGGCGATGTCTGCGGCATGCGGATACAGCGCGGTCACGTTCGGACCCAAGGCGCGCATCTGCTCCATCTTGTCGCGGCTGATGTCGAAGACTGTGACTTCAGCGCCCATACCGGCAGCCATGGCCGCCGCTGCGCCACCCGCTACACCGGCGCCGACCACCACCACACGGCCGCGTTTGGCAGCCGAGATGCCGCCCAGCAGGATGCCCTTGCCGCCATGGGGTTGGTGCAGCAGCGTGGTGCCGACCTGGATCGAAAGCCGACCGGCAATATCGCTCATCGGGGCCAGCAACGGCAACCGGCCATTCTCTTCCACGGTCTCGAATGCCACTGCGGTGAGACCGATCTGCTTGAGGCGCTCGGTCAGGTCCGGCAACGCCGCCAGATGCAGATAACAGAACAGCAGATGTTCCTTGCGCAGCAACTTCAGGTCGGCTTCGATCGGTTCCTTGACCTTGACGATCATCTCGGCCTTTTCGAACACTGCGGCGGCAGTATCCAGGACTTCGACGCCGATGGCGCGGAAATTATCATCGCTGTAACCGCTCTTCACACCGGCATTCTTTTCGATGAACACCTGATGACCGTGGCGGACGAGCTCGGCAGCGGCGGCGGGGATCAGACCGACCCGGCCTTCCAGCGGCTTCAACTCACGAGGAATACCGATGCGCATGATCGCTCCTTTACGTTATCGCGAAATATTGGGTACCATGAAACAATCTTGCCGCCTGACGTATCCTTAACCTCAGTTAAGAGCCATTGCGGCCCGACCCAGACATCAACGTCCTGCCCCGGGGCCGGATCGTTTGCGCGGGTTCGGGAATTCTCCTTAGAAACCAGACGTTCGACGCGGGCTGCCTGTGCAAGTCCGCCCCGACCGGAATCATTAAGGGCCTTGAAAACTGCCGGGATGATCGCCAGATCGGCCGGCCCGGAGACGAATTATACATGAGTACCCGACACTGCCGCCTGCTGATCCTCGGTTCCGGCCCCGCCGGTTATACCGCCGCCGTATATGCCGCCCGTGCCAACCTCAAGCCGGTGCTCATCACCGGTGTCGAACAGGGCGGCCAATTGATGACCACCACGGAAGTGGATAACTGGCCCGGCGATGTCGAAGGGCTGATGGGGCCGGCGCTCATGGAACGCATGCTCAAGCATGCGGAACGCTTCAAGACTGAAGTGATATTCGACCATATCCATACGGCCGATCTGAAGGAACGTCCTTTCCGCTTGACTGGTGACAGCGCTGAATACACCTGTGATGCGTTGATCATCGCGACCGGTGCGACCGCCAAATATCTCGGTCTGCCGTCCGAGGAAGCCTTCAAGGGCCGTGGCGTGTCGGCCTGTGCCACCTGCGACGGTTTCTTCTACAAAGGCGAACATGTGGCGGTGATCGGCGGCGGCAATACCGCAGTCGAAGAAGCGCTTTATCTGTCGAACATCGCCTCAAAGGTGTCGGTGGTCCATCGCCGCGACAGCTTCCGTGCCGAGAAGATCCTCGCTAACGAACTGATCGAGAAATCCAAACACGGCAACGTCGAAATCCTCTGGGATCACACCCTCGACGAAGTGCTGGGCGATGATTCCGGCGTGACTGGCATCCGGATACGTAGCACCAAACAGCCGGACCAAGCTCGGGAACTCAAGCCCAAGGGTGTGTTCATCGCCATCGGCCACTCACCCAACACCCAGTTGTTCACGGACCAGCTCGAAATGAAGAACGGCTACATCACAGTGCAAAGCGGTTCCGCTGGTAATGCCACGGCGACCAGCATCCCTGGCGTTTTCGCAGCTGGAGACGTCATGGATCAGGTTTATCGACAGGCCATCACCTCCGCGGGTGCCGGTTGCATGGCGGCATTGGACGCGGAAAAATATCTGGATGGGCTCGCGCGCAAATCCTGAATCGCCAAGGACGCCCCTATAATCTTGGACACGGTGAAAGTCCAGGTCCATCAAAACATCGATGACATCAATGCCGGCGAGTGGAATCGTCTCGCCGGCGATGATCCGTTCCTGCGGCATGAATTTCTGGCTGCGCTCGAACACAGCGGCAGCGCCTGCGCCGCCAGCGGCTGGCAACCTCAACATCTCACCTGTACCGATCAAACAGGCAAGCTGATTGGTGCGATGCCGCTGTATTTAAAATCCCATTCGTTCGGTGAATACGTATTCGATTGGGCCTGGGCGGATGCCTGGCAGCGCACCGGCCTGCCTTATTACCCGAAACTCACCAGCGCAGTACCCTTCTCGCCGGTACCGGGCCAGCGTCTGCTTATCGATACGCAGACGACGCAAAGTCAAATTTCAGAACTGCTCTTGCATGCCAGCATCGAGCTGGCAGAAACACTGCATTGCTCTTCCATTCACTGTCTGTTTCCACTCGAACAGGAATTGTCCGAATGGACAGATAAGGGGTTCATGCTCCGTAAAGACTGCCAGTATCACTGGCACAACCACAGACATGAAGATTTTGAAGCCTGGCTCGCAACATTCACCGCCGAGAAACGCAAGAAGGTTCGGCGTGAGCGAAGGCGGATACGTGAGGCACAAATCGCTTTCACCTGGCTTGACGGAAACGAACTGGACAAAGCGCTACTGGATAGGATCTATGCCTTCTACGCCGACACTTATCTGAAACGGGGGCGCAGCCCTTACCTGACTCGTGCATTCTTCAGTGAAATCGCCGAGACCCTGCCCGATTCTCTTCTGATCATATTGGCCAGACATCAGAACGAACCCGTCGCTGCAGCGATCTGCTTCCGGAATCGGGATGCGTTATACGGCCGACACTGGGGCTGTGGCCCGGAGTTCCACAGTCTGCATTTCGAAACCTGCTACTACCAGGGTATCGAATATTGTCTTGCCAATGGACTCAGCACATTCAACCCCGGCACCCAGGGTGAACATAAACTGGCACGCGGCTTCGAGCCGGTTGCCACATGGTCAGCGCACTGGATCGCAGAGCAGCGTTTCCGGCACGCTATCGCAGATTTTTTGCAACATGAAGCCGTGATGATCGATAGCTATATAGAAGAAGCGAGACAGCATTTGCCGTTTCATCGGTAACCCGCGCCCTGAAAATTACCGCATGATGGCCTACACTCTGCTGGATGATCTTCACAGGGAGCAAAGTGATTGTGAGTGGTGCGCCGAAACTTGCCTGGATCCGGGCTGATGATCCATTGGATGCGTTCCCCGATCCTCGTACGGCATTGCGTGAGCCGGATGGATTACTGGCAGCCGGAGGCGACCTGTCATCGGCTCGGCTAGTGTATGCCTACCGGCATGGAATCTTTCCCTGGTACAGCGAAGGTCAGCCGATCCTGTGGTGGTGTCCCGATCCACGCGCAGTGTTGTTTCCTGAAAACCTGCATATCAGTCATTCATTGCGTAAAACTCTGCGCCAGCATCACTATGAAGTATCGTTGGATCGGGCTTTCCGCGAGGTAGTGCGTGCCTGTGCGGGTGCGCGCCGGCATCAGCCCGATGCCGGCACCTGGATCACATCCGAGATGGAAATCGCCTATACCGGATTGCATCAACTCGGGCATGCACACTCGGTGGAAGTCTGGATGGACAGTCAACTCGCCGGTGGACTTTACGGCATTGCGATCGGAGACATATTCTTCGGCGAATCCATGTTCAGCAGACAAACCGATGCTTCCAAGATCGCGCTGGTCTGGCTGACAAGGCAGCTGATGACTTGGGGAATCAAGATGATCGATTGTCAGGTCGCTTCAACACATCTGCAGACGCTCGGCAGCGTGAATATCCCGCGTGCAGAGTTCCTTGACCTGCTCAAGCGGTACACATCATCTGACCGTCAATCTGGTAAATGGCAACTGGAAGTCGCTCCGGTGTTCTGATGAAAGAAAACGTCCACGATCGCCTGGCCTTATATTTATCGCCGGAGCATCCGTGCGGTTATCTGGATAATCAATCAGCACGCACGGTATTTCTGGATCCGCAGGTTGCACCACAGCAATCGCTATATAGTGCCTTCGCAGCGCAAGGTTTTCGTCGCAGTGGCAGTTTCCTCTACCGCCCCCAGTGCGAGCGCTGTCAGGCTTGCGTGCCGGTGCGAATACCGGTCGCGGACTTTCATCCGGACCGTAGCCAACGCAGGGTCTGGCGTATGAATCAGGATCTGGAAATCAGGCTGCGCCCGACTGAGGCCGATCCTGAGCATTTCGCCTTGTATCAGCGCTACCTCACACAACGCCATCCCGGCGGTGGTATGGATGAACACACGCTCACGGATTACAACGCTTTCCTCACCAGCCGCTGGAGCAACACCCTGTCGGTTGAATTACGACTGGCGGAGAATCTGATCGGCGTCGCAGTGGTCGACGAACTCGATGATGCGCTCTCCGCTGTATATACCTTCTATGATCCGGAAATGGCTCGACGCAGCCTCGGGACGTTCGCCATCCTCTGGCAAATCGAGACCGCACGCCGGCGTGGGTTGAGCTGGCTGTATCTCGGCTACTGGATTGCAGCCAGTCGGAAGATGGCATACAAGGACCGCTTCCGCCCCTTTGAGCGCTTCGGAGCCGATGGCTGGCAGCGGGTGCAGTGAGCTCGCTCGGTTGAACATAGCGGCCGATTCCGGCAGAATCTGCGCCCCGATGCCGCTGCCCGATGGTGGTGGCCGGTCTGGCTCAGAGGACATATGCCTAAAGAAGACAATATCCAGATGGAAGGCAAGGTCGTGGAGACCCTGCCCAACACCACCTTCCGTGTCGAACTCGACAACGGCCATGTGGTACTCGCCCACATTTCCGGACGTATGCGCAAGCATTACATCCGCATCCTGACAGGCGACCGCGTCACCGTCGAACTCACGCCTTACGATCTGACCAAGGGTCGCATTACCTACCGCGGAAAATAATTCGCACGCGGTATCATCACCCGCATCTCCAAGTCTGCAATTTCCAGAAAGACCCGGTCAGTGTGCCGGGGTCGAGGGTTCAGCGCTGGCCGGCAAGGCGATGGGGTCGACGTGAATCTCGAATTCACCGTTCTTGGCGCTCACTCGCACATGCCCGCCATGGACGAGGCGCCCGAACAGTAATTCTTCCGCCAAGGGACGTTTGATGTGTTCCTGTATCACCCTGGCCATCGGACGCGCACCCATCTTGGGATCGTAACCGCGTTCGGCGATCAGCCTGCGTGCCGCTTCGTCCACATCCAGCGCGACACCTTTCTGCTCCAGCTGGTCTTCGAGCTCTATCACGAACTTGTCCACCACCCGGGCGATGGTGCGCGGGTCAAGGCTGTTGAAGTGGATGATTGCATCCAGCCGGTTACGGAATTCCGGACTGAACAGGCGGCGAATCGCCTCCATGCCGTCCGGCGTGTTATCCGCCTGCGTGAATCCGATCGCAGGGCGGCTCATGTCCTGGGCCCCGGCATTGGTGGTCATCACGATGATGACGTTGCGGAAATCCGCCTTGCGTCCATTGTTGTCCGTGAGGGTGCCATGATCCATGACCTGCAAAAGCAGGTTGAATACTTCCTGATGTGATTTCTCGATTTCATCCAGCAGCAGGACGCAGTGCGGGTGCTTGAGCACCGCATCGGTCAACAGCCCGCCCTGATCGAAACCCACGTAACCCGGCGGTGCGCCGATCAGACGCGAAACGGTATGCCGCTCCATATATTCGGACATGTCGAAGCGCAGGAATTCGATTCCCAGTATCAGCGCCAATTGTTTGGTAATCTCGGTCTTGCCGACGCCGGTCGGTCCCGCCAGGAGAAACGAACCAATGGGCTTGCTCTCATTACCGAGTCCGGAACGCGACATCTTGATGGCAGATGCCAGTGACTCGATCGCCTTGTCCTGGCCATAGATCACAAGTTTGAGATCTCGTTCCAGGTTGCGCAGGTTTTCCTTGTCGGAAGTCGAGACGCTCTTCGGTGGGATGCGTGCCATCTTGGCGACGATCTCTTCGACATCCTGCACACTGATGGTCTTGCGGCGCTTGTTCGCCGGCCGCAGGCGCATGTTGGCGCCGGCTTCATCGATCACGTCGATTGCCTTATCGGGAAGATGCCGGTCGTTTATGTAACGCGATGCCAGATCGGCAGCGACTTCCAGCACCTTGTTCGAGTATTTGACCTCGTGGTGTTCCTCAAACTTGTGGCGCAATCCTTTCAGGATACGGGCAGTCTCCTCGACGCTTGGTTCCGGTACGTCGATCTTCTGGAAACGCCGAGCCAATGCGCGGTCCTTCTCGAAGATACCGCGGTATTCCTGATAGGTTGTGGATCCGATGCACTTGAGTTCGCCGCTCGCCAGAACCGGTTTGATAAGGTTGGACGCATCCATGACGCCACCGGAAGCGGCGCCAGCACCGATGACGGTGTGTATCTCGTCGATGAACAGGATCGCGCCGGGCTGACGCTTCAATTCCGAAATCACTCCCTTGAGCCGTTTCTCGAAATCGCCGCGGTATTTGGTGCCGGCGATAAGTGCGCCCATGTCGAGCGAATAGACCGTGGCATCCCTCAGTAATTCGGGTATCTGTCCTTCGACAACCAGGCGTGCCAACCCCTCCGCCAACGCGGTTTTCCCGACGCCGGCTTCGCCCACAAACAACGGGTTGTTCTTGCGCCGGCGGCACAAGATCTGGACGGTACGTTCAATCTCGTGCTCGCGCCCGATAAGCGGGTCGATACGGCCATCGCGTGCCAGCTGATTGAGGTTGGCGGTATAGGTATCGAGCGCGCTGCGTCCGGTCTTGGCCGTGTCTTCTTCCTCTTCACCAGCCTCGGATGCACCCGGCTGAGGCTCATCTTCATGAATCTTGGAGATGCCGTGTGAAATGTAGTTGACGACGTCGAGACGTGCGACACCCTGCTGTCCCAGCATGTACACCGCATGTGATTCTTTCTCGCCAAAGATCGCGACCAGCACATTCAGCGCGCTGACCTCCTTGCGCCCCGAGGATTGCACGTGAAAGACCGCTCGCTGCAGCACGCGCTGGAAACCCAGCGTCGGTTGCACGTCCGGATCCGGCAAATCGAGACGTGGAGTGTTGGCATCCACGTATTCGAGTAATTCATGGCGCATGGCCTCGATATCTGCGCCGCAAGCACGCAGCACCTCGATCACTCGCGGTGTATCGAGCAGGGCCAGCAACAAATGCTCCACAGTCATGAACTCATGCTGTTTGGCGCGCGCGTCCTTGAAGGCAGCATTGAGGCAGAATTCGAGTTCCTTGCTTAACATGATCAGGCTTCCTCCAGCGTACACAGCAACGGATGCTGGTGCTTGCGCGAATAGTCGTTGACCTGCGCTGCCTTGGTTTCGGCGATCTCGTAGGTGAAGACACCACAGATGCCTTTGCCGCGGGTATGCACATGCAACATGATCTGGGTGGCCTTGGGTCGGTCCATATAAAAAAAGGTCTGCAGGACTTCCACCACGAAATCCATCGGGGTGTAGTCGTCGTTCAGCAGCACTACCTTGTAGAGCGGTGGCGGCTTGAGCCGCGGTTTGGCCTCCTCCACTACCAGGCCGCGCTGGATTTCCTCGTCGTTTCGCTGGTTGCTCATGGACTGATTTTAGCTGAAATCACGCATTCCAGTACTTGTACCGGTAGTCTGTTTCAGAGAAAAACTCCAGAAATAACAGGCTATTGAGCGATTTCACGGCTCTGAAAGGATAAGGCTTCCGGGGCATGCAAAACACAAAGAGCCAGGCACTGGAGTCTGCATACCGGATATATATGGGGCGCTATGCCGAATGCACAAGGCTTGCAGCCGACCGGACTTGCCAGCTACTTGGTCGTGAAGGTAAATACCCCATCCCAGCTTTCGCCGGGCGGGTGGGCACGAAAATAGGCGATGCGATCCAAGTATAGCCGGTACAACACCCGTTCCGGCATGGCCTGCTGGAGTGTAAAGAACTCGCGCTCCGCGCCGTCCCAGTCCTGCTTACGATAATAAGTCAGTGCCTGCTTGTGACGGGTCAGGAGCGAGCGCAGTGTCTTGTCCACGGAATCCTTGAGGCCGAGAGGTTCATAGATGCCTACCGGTTGCTCCTTGCCCTTGACACGCACCAGGTCGAGTTCCAGGTAGCTGAATTCGGGTACCGCAGCCCGGGTGCTGTCGCTGCAAATGATGGTGACTGCGTATTGCTTGGTCAGCCCTTCCAGCCGTGAACCCAGGTTCACCGCATCGCCCATCACGGTATAGGCGCGCCGGAATTCCGAGCCCATGTCCCCGACGTTCATGTTGCCGGTATTGATGCCGATGCCGATGCGTAATGCCGGCCAACCGCGGCGGGTGAATTCAGCATTCAATCCCGCTAATGCATCATTCATGGCCAGCGCCGCATCCAGTGTATGGCGGGCATGTTGCGCATCGTGCAACGGTGCGCCCCAGAATGCCATGATGGCATCGCCCATATACTTATCGATGGTTCCACGATGGGTGTGGATGATGCGGGTCATCGGGGTGAGGAATTCATTCATCAACTGACTGAGGTCTTTCGGGTTCAGACCCTCCGATATGCTGGTGAACCCGCGCACATCCGAGAACATCACGGTCAGTTCGCGGCTATCGCTCTCCATGGAATACGCTTCCTGCTGTTGATCCATCTCCTCCACCAGTTCCGGCGGGATGTACTGACTGAACATGCGCGAAAGATGCCGCTTGCCGCGTGATTCTATGAAGAATCCGTATAGTGCGTGGAGCACGAATAGTATCACCAGGAATAGCAACGATGCCGCAAGTGGAAAGACCGTATTGAGGTATATCCAGACCAGCAGGTTGCCGCTCACGATTGCAACAAACAGGCCGAACGCGACCAGACTGCTGATCAAGATGGATGCACGTATCGAGAACCAGGTGACAATCACTGCAACGATCAGGAACAGCAGTACCAGTGCGCCATTGCTATATTGCGGCTGAGCACTCTTGATCCGGTGATCGAGAATGCCTGAGAGCAGATTCGCATGTATCTCGACCCCGGGGTAAACGCTGCCCACCGGTGTGCTGCGCAAATCCTGCAGCCCTGCAGCAGAAGTTCCAACGTAGACGATAGCGTTTGCCAAGGTCTTGGCATCGGCATTGCCATCGATGACATCGAGTGCCGATACATACGGGAAGCTGCGCACCGGACCGCGATAAGGTATCAGTGCCGTCATGTTCTGATGATTCACCGGGATCACGGCATCGCCTACCGAAAGTGCATCGAGGTGTGCGGCATCATACTTGTGAGGGTCATCGGTTTCGAATACGAATTTTAGTGGAGCCTGGTTCTGCAAAAGCTGCAGTACTGCCAGGTCCAGCGAAGCATACAGATTGCCGTTGTACTCTTGCACCAGCCAGGCCCGGCGAAAAATACCGTCTTCATCGTTCGGGTTGGAGAAAAACCCCTGATCCGCAGCCGCTTGAGCGAATAACGGAAAATTGCTGGTATAGGTCAGGGCCTTGGGGAATTCAAGATACGGGAAGTGGCCTGCTGCGTCCCGAATTATGGGCGCAGGTAATTGCCCCAATGAGGACTGTTCCGTGAAATTTCCTGCGTCGGTAAAAACATACCCCAGCACCACCGGCCGATGTTGCATGCTATCCGCAAATTGTCGATCCCGTTCCAGCCCGGGACGCAACTTCTCAACCACGGCATTGAATCCGGAATCATTCCTGAGCGCATTTTTTTGCAACTGATCAAGTAGCGCCAGATCCTTGCTGCGATCGGGGTCCGCGAACATCACATCGAATGCCACCAGTTTGACGTGATATTTGTCGAATAACTGGTTTATCAGTTGCGCGTACAGATCATGCGATAAAGGGAAGCCTTTCTTCTGAAAGGTCCGATCGTCGATATCAACGATGACGATACGGTGATCCACCGTACGCGGCATAGTCAGCCGGATGCGGGCGTCATAAGCGTAATACTCCAGCTGATCCAGCAGCCTGACCGGCAGCATGTCGTTCACATAAGCGACAAACACCAGGAACAGCACCAGACTGATGGCAATTCTGACCAGGTGGCGAATATGCACTGGCGACCCCAAATAGCCGTTATGTCAGGTAGTGTAGCTGACCCATACGCCTCTTGCCGCATGGCCCTTGAGACAGAAGGCACCCTATCAGTATCATGCGGCGTGGATAAGAGCCGGAATGGGGCCGGCCTGGAACGAATGCGCTCTTTGGGAACCTAACTATAGCTATGTCAATCAATACCCTGCGCCTTCCGGGCGGTGAAGCGGCCTGGCGCCGCAGTCTCGTCGCGCTCGAACGTCGCCTGCCCCTGCTGGTCAGCATCCTGCTGTTGCTCTCTTCTGCCTGGCTATTGGCCCGACTGACCTGGGCCCTGCTGCCCTCACCCAGATCGGCCGCACCTATATACACACAGAATCAGGGGAAAACCCCGCAAGCGTTTGACATCAACAAGCTGATCGATCAGCACCTGTTTGGTGCCGCTGGCGTGCAAACCGCAAGCAAGAACGCTCCCGAAACGACCCTGGATCTGACCTTGAACGGTATCGCCTCCGATGCGCACCAGCCTGTTTCCCGCGCCATCATTACGGCCGGAGGCAAGCAGCAAACCTACGGGGTCGGTGCCCAATTGCCGGGCGGCGCAGTCATCAAGGATATCCTCCCGGACCAGGTGCTGTTGAACCTGAACGGACATGTCGAATCCCTGCGCCTGCCCAAATTGACCGGTGATACGGGCGCTACCATCACCACGCCGGCATTTACCCAAACTCAGCCCACCCAGACTTCATCAGGCCCGCCTCCCGCCAATCTTGGGCAGCTTCGCCATCAAGTCATGCGGCATCCTGAACGGTTGATGGATGTGGTACGTGCGATGCCGGTCATGGAGAATGGCAAGTTTGCAGGCTATCGGGTATTTCCGGCCGGCAATCCGCGCCTGTTTGAACAGATGGGTCTGAAACCGGGCGATATAGTGACCGCGGTGAACGGTATTTCACTCGATAATCCGGCTGACAGTATGCGCATCCTGGGCAAACTCAAGACTTCCGATCAGGTCAGCGTCACTTTCATACGCAATGGTCAACAACAGACCCAAGTCCTGCAAATGCAGGACGGCAGCAAATAAAGGGGAACAACTCGGTGTTCACAGCTCACGACACAACCAACCACAACGGCATATTGACCCGTTTCATTCTTACCTGCCTGCTGTTGTGCCTGATGCTGGGTGCCGGACTGGCGCGTGCCGATGCCGGCATCACGCTCAACTTCAAGGATGCCGATATCCGCGAAGTCGCAGCGACGGTCGGGCAGATCACGCACAAGAACTTCATCATAGATCCGCGCGTGCAAGGCCGTGTGACAGTGATCTCCAGCAAACCTATCAACGAAGATGCGGTGTATGCCGCATTCCTCTCGGTGTTGCAGGTACATGGACTGGCCGCAGTGCCCGCCGGTTCGCTGATAAAAATCGTACCTGCGCTGGAAGCGCGCCAGCAGCCGGGCAGCAGTTACGGCTCCGGTACACCCGGCGATGCGGTGGTCACCCAGGTGGTGCAGATAACCAATCATTCCGCTGCGCAACTGGTGCCGGTGCTGCGCCCGCTGATGTCCACCGAAGCGCAACTGGCGGCCTATACACCGGCCAACATGCTCATCATCTCGGACCGCGCCAGCAACGTGACCCGCTTGTTGAACATCATCCGGCGTATTGACCAGAGCACCGATAACGACATCGAAATCATCCCCTTGCAGAATGCGTCCGCCAGCGACGTTGCGCAGGTACTGACATCGCTGATGCAATCCAGCGCCAGCGAAGGCGGTCCGCCCCTGAAACTGGTGGCTGACGATCGCAGCAACAGCATTCTTGTCAGCGGCGACAAGAACGACCGGCTGCGGGTGCGGGCGCTGATCGCACACCTGGACAGTCCGCAAGAGACCGGCAATACCCAGGTCATCTATCTGCATTACGCCAAAGCCAAGGATATCGCAGACGAATTGAAGGGCTACGTGAGCGACCTGAAGCAACAGGCTGGCGGCAAGAGCAGCGCAGCGGCAGGTGCCGGCAGCGCCGCCATGCCGGATGTCTCGGTGATCCCGGACGAGCGCACCAATTCGCTGGTCATCACCGCGCCGCCCAAACTCATGCGCTCCATGGAAAATGTCCTCGCCAAGCTCGATATCCGGCGTGCGCAGGTACTGGTACAGGCCATCGAAGCCGAACTCACCTCCGACAAATCGGCCGAACTCGGCGTCACCTGGATTGCGGACGCAGCCAACGGCGCCGGCGCCGGGCTCACCGATTTCAGCAACACCGGCACCGGCATCGCCGGACTGGCGCAAAGTGCGGCTGCCGCCAGTGCCTCCGGCTCCAGCGGCAGCGGGCTGGGCGCGACCGGCATCAACGTGCCGCAGGGTCTGACACTCGGCGTCGGCAAGATCATCAGTGGCGGCTTCAGTTTTGCGGCCTTGCTGCGCGCGCTGGCGGGCGATTCCAACACCAACATCCTGTCCACGCCCAGCATCACCACGCTCGACAATCAGGAAGCCGACATCAAGGTTGCACAGCAGGTGCCGTTCGTCACCGGACAGTACACCAATACCGCCGGGGGCATAGGTACAGGCGCGACCGCCTCCATCAATCCGTTCCAGACCGTGCAGCGCGAGGA
>JBOIBL010000190.1:0-4803 GCA_050739495.1 Gammaproteobacteria bacterium
TCGTGGTACTGGTTTTCGGCACGGCCAAGCTGCCCAAGCTTGGTGAGGACATCGGCAAGGCCGTGCGCAGCTTCAAGAAAGGCATGCATGACAGCGAGAAAGAATCTGTCACTGCGGCAAAGACCACGGATGACAAATCCAAGTCCGGTTCCGAGAACACCTCTCACTAAATCCGATGCTCGAGGGTAGTTTCTGGGAGCTGGCACTGATCTTCGTGCTGGCGCTGGTGGTGTTCGGTCCCGAACGCCTGCCGGGGCTGGCGCGTACCGCCGGATTGTGGATCGGGCGTGCACGCGCCGTGCTGCGTAATCTGGGCGAACAGCTCGAACACGAACTGGAGGCGGAAGAGATGCGCAAGGCCGCGGCACAGGCGCGCGAATTGCTTGAAGCGTCCGCCGCCAACGCCACGCGCAAACCAGACGATGCAAAGAGTTCAAACTCGCGGACGGTGAAACGTGACGACAGTGCCGGATGATAACGGCGCCGCGCCGCTGCTCAGCAAATCCCTGATCTCGCACCTGCTGGAATTGCGCCGCCGTCTGTTGCAGTGGGTGGCGACGCTGCTGGTGATGTTCTTCATCCTGTTCCCGTTCCAGAACAAGGTGTTCGAGTTTGTGGCGTTGCCGATGATCAAGCGCATGCCGGCCGGTTCCAGCATGATCGCGACCGGCGTGGTGTCGCCGTTCATGACACCGATGAAACTGGCATTGATCCTCGCGCTGTTCCTGTCCATGCCAATTTTCCTCTGGCATCTGTGGCGTTTCGTGTCGCCGGCACTTTATAAAAGTGAACGGCGCATGTTTTTCCCGCTGCTGATATCGAGCGTGGTGCTGTTCTATGGCGGCGTCGCATTTGCCTATTTCGTGTTGTTTCCGGTGGCGTTCGCATTCCTGACTGCCACGGCTCCGGCCGGCGTCAAGGTGATGACCGACATCAATGCCTATCTCGATTTCATCCTCACTATCTTTTTCGCGTTCGGTCTCGCCTTCGAAGTCCCGGTCGCGATCGTGTTGGCGGTGTGGGCCGGGTTCACCACGCCGGGCAAACTCGGCAAAGTGCGTCCGTATGCATTGGTGGCTTCATTTATCGTCGGCATGATCCTGTCACCGCCGGATGTGGTGTCGATGACGCTACTTTCCGTGCCGATCTATTTGCTGTACGAGTTCGGCATGATCCTCGCGCGTATCCTGGTGCCGGGTTCCCGGGAAGTGGATGCGCAGCATGCGGAACGGGAGCGCTCGTCCGAGGATTAAGTTTGAAATCTTTCGCTTCCGGTTGACTCACTCCGGTAAACCGGGGATGCTCTGGCGCCAGTCATTAACGGTTCCGGAGTGAGCATGGCCACCAACGATATCGCCGCCGAACGACGCACTCTGTTTGGCCATCCGGTCGGACTCTATACCTTGTTCTTCACCGAGATGTGGGAACGCGCCAGCTATTACGGCACGCGCGCGTTGCTGGTGTTGTTCCTGGTGGATACGGTCGCCCGGGGACGCGGCGGTCTGGGCATGAACATCGCGGATGCCACCGCGATCTACGGTATCTATACCGGTTGCGTGTATCTGATGACGCTGGCCGGCGGCTGGATCGCGGATCGCCTGCTGGGACAGCAACGTTCGGTCTGGCACGGCGGTATCCTGATCGCACTCGGTAACTACATCCTTGCGATTCCCGGCGGTGCCGCACTGACGTATATCGGTCTGACGGTGGTCGCGCTCGGCACGGGTCTGCTCAAACCCAACATCAGCGCCATCGTCGGGCAGCTTTATCCGGAAGGCGGTGCACGCCGCGATGCCGGTTTTTCGATCTTCTATTCCGGCATCAATCTGGGGGCCTTGTTCGGACCATTGATTGCCGCATTCATCGGCGAACGTTACAACTGGCATTACGGATTTCTGGTAGCAGCACTGGGTATGACGCTGGGTCTGGTGCAATACCGTTTAACCCTGCGCTTTCTGGGCGAGCATGGCAAATACCCACATCCCGACACGGATCCGCAACGCGTTGCGCGCGGCAAACGCCGCGGCTGGATCTCGGTCGGTGTCGGCCTGGTGATCGTCGCGCTGACAGGTGTATTGCTGCATGACGGAGTCCTGCATTTCGAGATGGTGTCGCTGGCCCGGAGCATGAGCGTCATCATCCTGGTGGTGGCGATCCTGTTCTTTGCTGCGGTACTGGTGTTCGGCAAGCTGTCCACGCTGGAAAAGAAACGTGTGATCGTGATCTTCCTGCTGTTTATCGCCGCCGCAGCGTTCTGGAGCGGCTTCGAACAGGCCGGTTCATCTTTGAACATCTTCGCGGAAACCTATACCAATCGCGCAGTCGGCACGTTCATGATTCCGGCCGGCTGGTTTCAGTCGGTGGAACCGTTGTTCGTCATCGTGCTGTCGCCGATCTTCGGCGCCTTCTGGGTGAATCTGGCACGCCGACATCTGAATCCGTCAATCCCGGGCAAATTCGCACTCGGTTTGATTTTCCTCGCCATCAGCTTCCTGATCATGGCCGGCGCCGCCGATATTGTGGTGCACGGCAGCAAGGCGCTGCCGGTGTGGCTGGTGATGTGTTATCTGTTCCAGACTTTCGGTGAACTGTGCCTGAGTCCGGTGGGCCTGAGTTCGGTCACCAAACTCGCGCCGCCACGTTATCTGAGTCAGATGATGGGGACCTGGTTCATGGCCGATGCATTGGGCAGCGTGCTGGCGGGATTGGCAGCGGGACGTTTCGATCCCAAGGATGTGCACGAGATGCCGAGCCTGTTCATGCAGGTGGTGTATATCACGTTGGGCTTGGGCATCCTGTTCGTGATCTTCTCGCGCCCGATCCGCAAACACTTGATCGGCGATATCGAATAGTTACTGATTTTTAGCAGCGAAAATACAAAGCGGCGTACCTTGGTACGCCGCTTTGCTGTTCAGGCAGCCCGTATTCAGGAATTCGTTGCCGATCCTTGTCCGAGCTTCTCGATCCAGCGATACAAAAGATAGACGGTCGCTGCAAAGCCGATGCCACCCAGCCAGATGGAGATCGTGCCGAACTTGTTGCCCACCAGCCCCAGCGGCCACGGATTGCCGGAGAAAGCGACCAAGCCGGCGACCACGACGCCCAGGATGCTTTCACCCACGATCAGACCGGAAGCCAGCAGCACGCCCAGTTGTTTGGTGGCTTCAGGTTTGGGACCGCGATCGGCGCGGCGCTCGAACCACCAACCGACCACTGAACCGACCACGATCATCAGCGTGGAGACGGTCGGCAGATAAATACCGAGTCCGACGGCCAGTGGCGGCAGACGCATTTTCTTGGTCGTGCGTGCGAGGACCGCATCGAATGCGATGCCGACGGCGCCGATACCCGCACCGATGCCCATCAGTTTCCACTTTTCCAGGTCACTCTGAATCACGCTTTGCGCCAGTGCGGAAATCAATCCTGCCTGCGGCGCCGGTAATGCGCGCGCCGGGTCGACACCGGGCGCACCGAGAAAACCGTAGGCATGATTGAGTAGATCCAGCACCGGCGGAATCACCGCTGCGCTGGCGATCACGCCGATCACCAGCACCCATTGTTGCTTCGCTGGCGTGGCGTCCACCAGTTGTCCGGTCTTGAGATCCTGCAGGTTATTGTTGGCGATGGCGGCCACGCAGAAGACGATCGACGTGACGAACAAGGCGTAGGCGACCAGCGCTTTGCCGGCCTCCGGCGGCAGCGAAGATTTCACACACAGCACCAGGAACATCGCGGTGATGGCCACCACCAGGATGCCGATGCCGGACAATGGGCTGTTGGAAGCGCCGATCAGCCCTGCCATGTAACCGCAAACCGTGGAAACCAGAAAGCCGATGATTACTACGATGAAGATGCCGCCGACGGTCAGCAGTAACGCATGTTCTCCCAGGCCTGCACCCGAAGCGAATTTCCACAACAGCCAGCCGATCGGCACGATGCACAATAGCGACACGAGCGCGACCTGATTTACCGGGATGTCATGCTCGACTCTGGCCAGGGTGTCGCCCTGGCCGGCCTTGCGGGCCCGCGATGATGCCAGCGCACCTTTCAATCCACTGATCACCGGTTTGACCAGCGTGCCGAGTGTCCAGATGGCGGAGACTGCGATGGCGCCGGCGCCGAGGAAACGCACGTAATTGCTCCACGCGCCTTGTGCCTGAGTCGCGGCATCCACCGCCGCCGGATGCAACGCGCTGAAATACGGGACGCCCCAGACCCAGCCGATGATCGCGCCCACCAGCATGGCGACGCCAACCGTGATGCCGACCAGGTGACCGATGGCAAACAATGCAAAAGACAGGGCGAAATCAAAACCGGTTGACGGGCCCGTGTCGCTGTTACCGAAACGGAAATAGCGCGCTACATCGCCGGCAAACAGCCGCGTCTGCACCACGATGAGAAATCCCGCCGAGACCAGTGAACCGACCAGCACCGCCTTGAGTCCGGCGCCACTCGATTCCACGGAATCCCCAGTCGCTTCGCCGTCGCTCGATCCCACCTTGATGACTTCCGCACAGGCGGTGCCTTCCGGATACGGCAGATCCGAATCGGTCACCAATGCGCGGCGCAGCGGGATGGAATACATCACGCCAAGGATGCCGCCAGTCGTGCAGATAGCGACCGAAAGCCAGTATGGGAAACCGTTCCACCAGCCGATGATGATCATGCCGGGCAGCACGAAGATGATCGAAGACAAGGTGCCGGCGGTGGAAGCCACGGTCTGTACGATGTTGTTCTCTTGGGCAGTGGCGTTGCCAAGCCAGCGCAAAAGCGCCATGGAGATCACTACCGCAGGGATGGAGG
>JBOIBL010000191.1:0-3702 GCA_050739495.1 Gammaproteobacteria bacterium
CTCCAAAACCGCAGGTTGGGGGTTCGATTCCCTCCTGGCCTGCCATTAGTACGGCCACACAGATACAGGTTTGACAGACACGATGAATGACAAACCGGAAGTCCAGGGCGGCGGGCTCGACACGGTGAAATTTCTGGGCGCGATCGTCTTGATCGTGGCCGGGATATTCGCTTATTACTGGTTCAGTACCCAGAACGAGTTGCTGCGCGGCGCGTATGTCGTGCTAGGACTGGTGCTGGGATGCGTGCTCGCGTATCAGACCCGTATGGGCGGCGCCACGTGGGGTTTCATCACCAGCTCGCGCAACGAAGTGCGCAAGGTGGTGTGGCCGACCCGTGAGGAGACCATCCAGACTACGCTCGCCGTGATCGTGGTGGTGCTGGCGGTCGGCGTGATGATGTGGATGCTGGACATCTTCCTGTTCTGGGCGCTGCGTGGCCTGACCGGACAGGGAGGTTAAGCCGATGCCGCTGCGCTGGTACGTGGTACATGCTTATTCCGGCTTCGAATCGTCCGTGAAACGTTCGCTCGCGGAGCGCGTGAAGCGCAGCGAATTGACGGACAAGTTTGGCGAGATCCTGGTGCCCACCGAGGAAGTGGTGGAGATGCGCGAAGGACAGAAGCGCCGCAGTGAGCGCAAGTTCTTTCCCGGCTACGTGCTGGTGCAGATGGAACTGGATGACGAGACCTGGCACCTGGTGAAGAGTGTGCCGAAGGTCATGGGATTCATCGGTGGGACGCCCGACAAGCCGGCGCCGATCACCGACAAGGAAGCCAACGCGATCCTGCAACGTGTGCAGGAAGGCGTCGAGAAGCCGCGTCCGAAAGTGTTGTTCGAGCCGGGCGAGATCGTGCGTGTGACCGACGGGCCGTTCAACGATTTCAACGGCGTGGTCGAGGAAGTGAATTACGAGAAGAACCGGTTGCGGGTCGCGGTGCTGATTTTCGGCCGCTCCACGCCGGTGGAACTGGAATTCGGTCAGGTCGAGAAGTCCTGATTTGATTGTGGCGACGAATGGATACGTCGCGTTAATAGCAGGGAGATGCGGGGAGCCGGCGTAACAGCGGCGGCGCTAACACCCACGAGGAGAGCAACATGGCAAAGAAGATTCAGGCATTCGTCAAACTGCAGATCGCTGCAGGTCAGGCGAACCCGAGCCCGCCGGTCGGTCCGGCGCTCGGTCAGCAGGGCGTGAACATCATGGAGTTCTGCAAGGCGTTCAACGCGCAGACGCAGAAACTCGAGCCGGGTCTGCCGACGCCGGTGGTGATCACGGTCTACAGCGATCGCAGCTTCACGTTCATCACCAAGACGCCGCCGGCGTCCGTGTTGATCCGCAAGGCCATCGGCCTGGCGAAGGGCAGCGCCAACCCGAACACCGTGAAGGTGGGCAAGATCAACCGCAAACAGCTGGAAGAGATCGCCAAGGTCAAGATGCCGGACATCACGGCGGCCGATCTCGATGCAGCAGTACGCACCATCGCGGGCAGCGCCCGCAGCATGGGCGTTGACGTGGAGGGTCTGTAAATGGCTAAGCTCGGTAAACGTTTGCGCGCGGCGAAAGAAAAGATCACGGCTGGCAAGTTCTATGCCGTGGACGAAGCGCTGTCGCTCATCAAAGAGAATTCCAAGGTCAAGTTCCGTGAGTCGGTGGACGTCGCGGTGAACCTCGGCATCGATGCCAAGAAATCCGACCAGGTGGTGCGCGGTTCGACCGTGTTGCCGCATGGCACCGGCAAGAGCGTGCGGGTCGCAGTGTTCGCGCAGGGCGCGAATGCGGAAGCGGCCAAGAAGGCCGGCGCCGACATCGTCGGCTTCGAGGATCTGGCCGAGAGCATCAAGGGCGGCAAGATGGATTTCGATGTCGTCATCGCGAGCCCCGATGCGATGCGTCTGGTCGGCCAGTTGGGTCAGGTACTGGGTCCGCGTGGCCTGATGCCGAATCCGAAAGTCGGCACCGTGACCCCGGATGTGGCGAATGCAGTGAAGAACGCGAAATCAGGCCAGGTGCGCTACCGCGCCGACAAGGCCGGCATCGTGCATTGCACGATCGGCAAGGCCGATTTCGAAGTGAATGCGCTGAAGGAAAACCTGCAAGCGCTGCTGGCAGACCTTAACAAGGTGAAGCCGGCCACAGCGAAAGGTATCTATGTGCAGAAGATCACCGTGACCTCGACCATGGGGCCGGGTATCGCAGTGGATCAGGGCTCGCTGTCGCTGTAACGGCGTATCGAGTCGAAAGTTTTAAAAAGTTTTGATGCAGCCAGAGCATGTGTCTGGCACGTCAAAGACCGTGAGTGAAGCCTGTCTGGATGATGGGCGACTTAATGACGGCAACGTCGGCTCACGCAGACGGTGGTATCCGATCAGGCAACTGGTTTGGTCACCGTGAAGCCCTCACGGGCAAGGGTGGACGCAGAACGGAATCGGTGTCTGGTGTAACGGTGCAAATCAGGAGGTATACATCCGTGCCAATGAGACTGGAAGAGAAACAGGCTCTTGTTGCCGAGGTGAACGCGGTAGCGGCGAAGGCATTTTCCGCCTTGACCGCTGAATATCGCGGACTGACCGTCGAGCAGATTACCAACCTGCGCGTGAAAGCGCGTCAGGACGGCGTCTGGTTGAAGGTCGTCAAGAACACCCTGGCCAAACGAGCCATCGCAGGTACCGAGTACGAGTGCCTGCAGGATTCACTGAAGGGACCGCTGATTCTGGCGTTCTCCAAAGAGGATCCAGGTGCAGCCGCGCGGATCGCGAAGGATTTCGCCAAGGACAACGAACAGTTCGTGGTCAAGGCACTTGCCCTGGGTGGCAAGTTGCTGCCGGCTTCGGACCTTGAACGGCTTGCCAAACTGCCGACCCGTGAGCAGGCACTCGCCATCCTCATGGCCGTCATGAAGGCGCCGATCGAGAAGTTCGTACGGACTCTGGCCGAGCCTCACGCCAAACTGGTACGTACGGTAGCCGCCGTACGCGATCAGAAGCAGGCTGCTTGATAAACCGATTCGGATACATATATTTCAGGAGTTACGAAAATGGCCGTTTCTAAAGAAGACATTCTGGAAACCATTTCCAAGATGAGCGTGATGGAAGTCGTGGATCTGATTTCCGCGATGGAAGAGAAGTTCGGCGTATCCGCTGCTGCCGCTGTGGCCGTGGCCCCCGCCGCGGGTGGCGCAGCTGCGGCTCCCGCCGAAGAGCAGACCGAATTCACCGTGGTGCTGAAGACCATCGGCGAGAAGAAGGTCGAAGTGATCAAGGTGGTGCGTGCGATCACCGGTCTGGGCCTGAAAGAGGCCAAAGACCTGGTGGAAGGCGCCCCACAGAACGTGAAGGAAGCCGTGTCGAAAGACGATGCTGCCAAGTTCAAGAAGGACTTGGAAGCTGCCGGTGCGACCGTCGAGGTCAAGTAAGTTCTGGATGTTCTGAAGTACATGGCGGGCGTTACGTCCCGCTAACGGGATCGGCTGGTGGCGTGAGCCACCGGCCTTTTCCCGCTTTTTTGTCTGTTTAACGGGTGACGGCTTACCGTCACCGTGCCGCCGGAAGCGTCAACGGCTGGCACGCCCGCTTAACTGAACCGCCGCTCGGGCAGAGATCGTCGAGGTAATTCTGATGGCCTACTCATTCACCGAAAAGAAGCGTATCCGCAAGGATTTTGGCAAACGCGCGAGCGTACTCGACGTGCCGTATCTACTGGC
>JBOIBL010000192.1:0-6977 GCA_050739495.1 Gammaproteobacteria bacterium
TCCCAGGCCCGCGGATCATTCTCCGGTACTACCGGATCAGCTTGCGGCGTGACGTCTTGCACCACGCCTGACAAAGGATTGCCGATGGCATGCAGAACATGCGGCACGAAACGCTGTCCGTGCATGGCCAGCGCCGCTGTCGCATCGGCAAGCTGCATCGGTGTCACCAGCGTCTATCCCTGGCCGATGCCGGCGATGATGGTCTCGCCCAGATACCAGGGTTGATGCAGATGCTGACGTTTCCAGGCCGGCGACGGCACTACGCCATCCTGTTCGCCCATAAGATCCACACCGGTGGGTTTGCCGAAACCGAAATTCACCAGATAGTCATGCAGATGCTGGATCCCGAGTTTCATCGCTACCGTATAGAAATATACATCGCAGGACTCGGTGATCGCCTGCGACATGTTGATCTCACCGTGCCCGCCGCGTTTCCAGTCACGGTAGGGATTGGGATTGCTGGGCAGCATGAAATAACCGGGACACAGCAGATCCTTGAATGGATCCATCACGCCGTAATTGAGCGCGGCGAGCGCCAGGAACGGTTTGATGGTCGAGCCCGGCGGATACTGGCCGCGTAATACCCGATTGAACAGCGGTTGTTCGGGGTTGTTGTTCAGTTTGGCGTATTCGGCAGGATCAATGCCGCCGACGAACTGGTTGGGGTCGTAGCCAGGTTGGCTCACCAGCGCCAGCACTTCGCCGTTCTGTGGATCGATCGCGATGACCGCGCCACTGTCATTGAGTGCGTCGAGCGCTGCTTCGGCAGCCTTCTGCACTCGCACGTCGATACTGAGATAAAGGTCGCTGCCGGGTACCGGCGGGGTGTAAGAGACCGTACGCAATGCGCGGCCTTCGGCATTGGTTTCCACCTGACGCATGCCGACCGAACCGTGCAACAACGATTCGTAGGCGCCTTCGATACCGATCTTGCCGACCTGAGACGTGTTGGTGTATTGATCCGGATCGAAGTGCGCCAGTTCGCTGGCACTGATAGCGCCGACGTAACCCACGACATGAGAGGTCTCGGATCCGAGCGGGTAATAACGGGTCAGATTGGCGTTGATGTCCACGCCGGGGAAATTCTGTCGATCCACGGCAAAGCGCGCGATTTCCTCCTCCGACAAATCGGTACGCAAGGGCAGCGGCTGAAACGGGCGTTTGGTGGTGAGCAGATCCTGAAAACGTTTCAGATCGGTGGGACGGATCGAGATCACTTTGGCGAGAGCCGTCAGGGTCGCCTGCAAGTCGTCAACCTGCTCGGGCACGATATCGAGTTCGTAACTCGGCCGGTTCTCGGCCAGTAGCACACCGTTGCGATCGAAGATCAGACCGCGCGGCGGCATCACCGGTTCATCGCGCAACCGGTTGCCTTCGGCCAGTGTGACGTAATGTTTATGACTGATGATTTGCAGGTAGAACAGACGTCCCACGATCGCGAGGAACAATCCCATGGCGATGAGACCGACGACCATGACCCGTACCGTGAAGCGGTGACGTTCCTGCCATTCGTTACGGATACGGGTGCGGGCCATTATTTCAATCGAGTATCAAACGCATCGAATCAGCCTACCTGATAGCGTTGCTGCAGGCGCCCGAGTACCTGCAGTACCCATGGCCACAGAATCGCAGTGGTCAGCACCGGCATCCAGCGAGTGACGGAGCTGCCGGTGTATCCCAGCACGCCATCCGCCCAGAACGGGATCAGGATATAGAGCAGCATCAGCAGGACCAGCGTGATGGTTTGTTGCCACCAGGGATATACACGCAATTGCAGATGCAGCCGCAATACCACCCAGGCCACCAGGATCAGGGCCAACGCATGTTCACCCAGCAGACTGCCGGTGAGTGTATCCACCAGCAGACCGATAACGAAAGCGCTGATCACACCGACCCGGTGTGGCAGGAACAGACACCAGTAAAAAGTCGCCAGCACCACCCAGGCAGGGCGAAACGGTTCGGCCCAGTCCGGCACCGGCCAGATGGTCAGCAGCAACGCAACCAGATAGCTGACGATGATGATCCAGTAGGCATGGCGCGGTTGTGAACTTCTCATGGACGATGTCTTTTTCTTGCCGCTTTGCGTGGATCGGCTTTCTTTTCCGTACGCGGCTCGGGTTTCGGTACGGCTGCCGGCGTCACGACCGGGAAATACAGCAATACGTTGTGGCCGTGATTCAGGTCGGCGGACGGTTGTGCCGTGACGGTAGCGAAGGCTTCAGCAGGGTCACGCTGCACCTGTTTGACGACGCCGACTGGATAACCTTTCGGATAGCGCCCGCCGAGCCCGGAACTGACCAGGATATCGCCGGCCTTTACATCAGCGCTTTTGGCAAGATAGGGCAGTGACAGGGTATTCACATCAGCGGTGCCGACCACCAGGGTGCGTAATCCAGTGCGGCTGATTTCCACCTGGATGGCCTGGCTCGGGTCAGTGATGAAAGCGGCTTCGGAAGAGATCGGGTCGGTGCGGATGATTTGCCCGACGATACCGTGCGCATCCAGCAACGTCTGGCCGTCGAATACGCCGTCGGCCGTGCCTTTATTGATGACCACACGATGGCGGAATGGATCCAGATCCACGCCCAGCATTTCTGCCACCATTACACGGCCCGGAACCTCCTTGCTTGCCTCCATCAGCGAACGCAGACGTTCGTTTTCCTGTTCCAACGACGCGAGGCGCTGCAGTTGAACAGCCTGTGTCAGTTCCTGCTGCTTGAGCGCGGCATTTTCATTCACCAGTGCCACATGGGTGGCGAGCTTTTCCCGCGCCCAGCCGGCCAGCGCATAAGGCGCGTCCACTGCCGCCTGCACCGGATACACCAGCGCTGAAAGTGTCGCATGTACTTGTTCCAGTCTGCCGCGCTGATGGTCATAGAACATGAGTGCGATGCAGGTGATGACCAGCAGCAAGGTACGCAGCGTGCCGGCTGGATTGCTGGAGAACAGGGATGGGGTGTGTTGACGGCCGACAAACACGCTACTTCAGCCTCCGTCCCGGACTATGACGTGGCAGGCAGGCAAGTCCATGATTGATAAACCGGCCTCAGGTCGGGTGCGGGGCACCGGGGCGATGCCGGCAATTTTCCGGCGTGGGCATACCGGTTGCAACCGGCAGGTGAGGGCGGGGTAGAACGCGTGTGCCGTCATTCGACGGCGAAGGTTTCCGGACCAAACTCGTCAATGAGTTCCAGTACCTTGCCGCCACCGCGCGCCACACAGGTGAGCGGATCGTCCGCCAACACCACCGGCAGGCCGGTCTCTTCCCGCAGCAGGCGGTCGATGTCCTTGAGCAGGGCACCACCACCGGTCAGTACGATACCGTTGGTTGCGACGTCCGAACCGAGTTCCGGCGGAGTCTGTTCCAGCGCAGCCTTGACTGCACCGACGATGCCGGCCAGAGGTTCCTGCAATGCCTCCAGGATCTCGTTGCTGTTCAGCACGAAGCTGCGCGGCACTCCTTCCGAGAGGTTGCGGCCCTTTACTTCCAGTTCCATCAATTCCTTGCCGGGGTAGGCGGAGCCGATCTCGTGCTTGATGCGTTCGGCAGTGGCTTCGCCGATCAGGGTGCCGTAGTTGCGGCGGATATAACCGATGATGGCTTCGTCGAACTTGTCGCCGCCGATGCGCACCGAAGCGGCATAGACGATGCCGTTGAGCGAGATCACCGCCACTTCGGAGGTGCCGCCACCGACGTCCAGTACCATGGAGCCCATGGCTTCGTGTACCGGCAGGCCGGCGCCGATGGCGGCCGCCATCGGTTCTTCTATAAGGTATACCTTTCGTGCCCCGGCACCGGCGGCGGACTCGCGGATCGCGCGGCGCTCGACCTGGGTCGCACCGTAGGGCACGCACACCAGCACCCGCGGCGTGGGCCGGAAGTAGCGGTTGCCGTGGGCTTTCTTGATGAAGTGCTTGAGCATCTGCTCGGTGAGAGTGAAGTCGGCGATCACGCCATCCTTCATCGGGCGCACCGCCATGATGTTGCCGGGGGTACGGCCCAGCATGCGTTTGGCATCCTGACCGTAGTTTTCGATGATCTTGTTGCCGCGGCCGATTTCCTCGCGGATCGCGACCACCGAGGGCTCGTTCAGGATGATGCCCTTGCCGCGCATATAAATAAGTGTGTTGGCAGTACCCAGGTCGATGGACAGGTCTGTCGAGAAGAATCCGCGCAGGCTCTTGAACATGGTATTTGTTTTGAATGGGCCGAGGAGGGGAGTTAGCGCACTACTCTAGCAACGGCGGGCAGCGGCGGCAAGCCGGTTTGTGCCATAATTTACGGAATTTCCGGGAGTTTCTCCCGGAGCAATCCAGCGGAGATCAGCATGTCGCTCAGTCCAGACGACGTCAAAAGCATCGCGCGCCTCGCGCGCCTGTCCATCAGCGACCAGGATATCCCGGTCTATGCCCGTACCTTGTCCAACATCCTCGAGTTTGTGGCGCAACTGGAGCGTGCCGAAACCGGGGGCGTCAGTCCCATGGCACACCCCCTGGAGATGAGTCAGCGGCTGCGCCCCGACCAGGTCAGCGAAACCGACCAGCGCGAGCTGTTTCAGCAGAATGCCCCGCAGGTCGAGGCTGGGCTGTATCTGGTGCCCAGGGTGATCGAGTAAACACCTGATACCTGAGCAGGCGGCACGCCGCAATATTTGCCATTACCTTTTTCGAAGATCGACATCATGCATAACAAAACTCTGGCCGAACTGGCGCGTGACCTGAAAGCACGCAAACTTTCCAGCGAAGAACTCACGCGTACCTATCTCGCGCGCATCGAACGTTTCAATCCGGAACTGAATGCTTTCATCACGGTGCTGCAGGAACAGGCGCTGGCCGAAGCGCGCGCCGCGGATAAACGCATCGCCAAGGGTGAAGCGGGGCCGTTGACCGGATTGCCGATCGCGCAGAAGGACATCTTCTGCACGCGGGGTGTCAAGACCAGCTGTGGTTCGAAGATGCTCGATAATTTTATTTCACCTTACGATGCCGCCATCGTCGAACGTCTGAAGCAGGCCGGCACCATCATGCTGGGCAAGACCAACATGGATGAGTTCGCGATGGGTTCGTCGAACGAAACCAGTTGGTACGGCCCGGTGAAGAATCCCTGGGATCTCACCAAGGTGCCCGGTGGTTCCTCCGGCGGTTCGGCAGCAGCCGTTGCTGCACGCATGGCACCGGCGGCGACCGGTACCGACACTGGCGGTTCGATCCGGCAGCCGGCAGGACTCACCGGACTTACCGGCATCAAGCCGACTTACGGGCGCGTGTCGCGTTACGGCATGATCGCGTTCGCCTCGAGTCTCGACCAGGCCGGTGTGATCACCTATACCGCGGAAGATGCGGCGATGATGATGAACACGATCGCCGGTTTCGACGAACGTGATTCCACCAGCGTGGACAAACCGGTGCCCGATTATGTCGCCGGGCTCGATCAATCGCTCAAGGGACTGCGCATCGGGTTGCCGAAAGAGTTCTTCGATAAGGGTCTGGACGCGCGTATTGGCGATGCGGTGCATGCGGCGCTTGCGGTGTACAAGAGACTCGGCGCCACGGTGCACGAGATCAGCCTGCCGAACTTCTGGTTGTCAGTGCCGACCTATTACGTGGTGGCGCCGGCCGAGTGTTCCTCCAATCTGTCGCGTTTCGACGGCGTGCGTTTCGGTTATCGCTGCGAAAATCCGGTGGACCTGATGGATCTGTACACCCGTTCGCGCGGCGAAGGCTTCGGCGCCGAAGTGAAGCGCCGCATCATGACCGGTACCTATGTGCTGTCGGCCGGATACTACGATGCCTATTACCTTAAAGCGCAGCAGACCCGCAGCCTGATCCGACAGGATTTCATCGACGCTTTCAAACAGGTCGATGTGATCATGGGACCGACCACGCCGACGCCCGCGTTCGGCTTGGGCGAGAAGACCGATGATCCGGTCACCATGTATCTGAACGACATTTATGCCAACGGCGTGAACCTCGCCGGACTCCCGGGAATGTCACTGCCGATGGGCTTCGTGGATAAATTGCCGGTCGGCTTGCAGATCATCGGAAATTATTTCGACGAGTCCCGCATGCTGGCCGCGGCGCATCAATACCAGCGCGAGACTGATTGGCACACGTACAGTCCGGCAGACTTCGCTTGATTACCACACAGAATTACGAGAACTGAATATGGAATGGGAAACTGTCATTGGGCTTGAGATTCACGCCCAGCTTGCCACCAAAAGCAAGATCTTCTCGGGCGCAGCTACCGCCTATGGCGCTATGCCGAATACCCAGGCATGTCTGGTGGACCTCGGTTACCCCGGCGTGCTGCCGGTGCTTAACAAGGAAGCCGTGCGCATGGCAGTGAAGTTCGGACTGGCCGTCAACGCCGAGATTTCGGGGCGCTCGGTGTTTGCGCGCAAGAATTATTTCTATCCCGATCTGCCGAAAGGTTATCAGATCAGCCAGTACGAGTTGCCGGTGGTCGGCAAGGGCAGCGTCGAGATCGAACTTGAGGATGGCAGCAGCAAACATATCGGCGTTACGCGCGCGCATCTGGAAGAGGATGCCGGTAAGTCCCTGCATGAGGATTTCCAGGGCATGTCCGGCATTGATCTGAATCGCGCCGGCACGCCGCTGCTGGAGATCGTCTCCGAACCCGACATGCGTTCGGCAAAGGAAGCGGTCGCTTACATGAAGAAGATCCACTCGCTGGTGCGTTACCTCGAGATCTGCGACGGCAACATGCAGGAAGGTTCGTTCCGCTGCGACGCCAACGTCTCGATACGGCGCAAGGGCGAGGCGAAATTCGGCACCCGCGCGGAGCTGAAAAATATCAATTCCTTCCATTTCGTCGAGAAAGCCATCAATTATGAAGTCGAACGCCAGATCGACCTGCTCGAAGGCGGCGGCAAGGTGGTACAGGAGACACGGCTCTACGATTCGAAAAAGAACGAGACCCGTTCCATGCGCAGCAAGGAAGAAGCCAACGATTACCG
>JBOIBL010000193.1:0-10933 GCA_050739495.1 Gammaproteobacteria bacterium
GTGTTGAGCCCTTCGACAAGCTCAGGACAGGCGAAGTCGAAACACCTGGATATCGTGTGCTTGGCGCCCTTCGACTTCGCGCCTGCGGCGCGAGCCCGGGAACTGCTCCTGCATTTCCGGGACTTCCGCCATCCTTGGCGGTCGCGCTCAGGGTGAACGGGATTTTGATATAGGTTCTAATTCAAGGTGCGCTTGGTTTATCCATCACGCTGCAATGGCGGATATCCACCTTGCCGAGTTGAGTGAATTCCCGCTTCGGCATCCAGCGTTGCTCGACCGCTTTTATTTCTGCGGGTGTCAGCCAGCGTTCCCCGAAACTATTTCCGGCCTGACTTCTTTTTCTTTTTGCCGATTGCGGATTGTTTCGATTTGCCTGATTTCGTCTTGGCTTTTTTTTGCCTGGCCGGTTTCGCTTTCACCGCTTTGGGTTTCTTGGCCGTTGGCTTTTTGGCCGTTGATTTCTTCGCCGTGGCCGCTTTCGGTTTGCTTTTCACAGCAACAGACTTTTTGGCGCTCGCCTTCTTCGCCGGCGTCTTCACGGCTGCGGGTTTCTTGCCAGCAGGTTGCTTTGAAACCGCTTGCTTCGCTATCGACTTGGCCGGCACTTTGGGCACAACAGCCGGCTTGCTGCCGGCTTTTGCCTTGCCGGGTTTGACCGGCGGCGGTGGCGGCAATACCGGCTTGCGAATACCCTTCGCGATCGGTTCCAGGATCAACAGCAAGCGTTTGAAGATAGTCTCCACTTCGCCGACCGCGTCCACGGTCTCGATCCGGCCTTGCTGCCGATAGAAGCTGATCAACGGTTTGGTCTGACTCTCATACACGCGCAGACGATTGCCGATGGTCTCTTCGTTATCGTCGGCGCGATGATGCAGCGAAGCGCCGCAGCGGTCGCACTGATCGTCGAATCGGGGAGGATTGGTGTAGACGTTATAGGCCGCACCACAGTTCTCGCAGGTGCGGCGGCCTGTGAGACGCTGCATCAGCACATCGAAATCCACATCCATCAGCACCGCACAATCCAGCGGCTGATTAAGGCTCATCAGCATGGCATCCAGGGCCTGGGCCTGGGCGATGTTGCGTGGGAACCCGTCGAGAATGAAGCCCTTGCGCGCATCGTTGGCACGCAGCCGCTCGCGGATGATGCCCAGCACGATCTCGTCGGTGACCAGTTGTCCGGCATCCATGGCTGCCTTGGCCTGCAACCCCAATGGGGTGCCTTTGGACAATGCCGCGCGCAGCAGATCTCCGGTGGAGATATGCGGGATACGGTATTTCTCGACCAGCAGCTTGGCCTGGGTTCCCTTGCCGGAACCAGGCGCTCCGAGTAGCACGATCCTCATGGCGTCTCGCTTGAAAAGGGTGAAAACCGGGTTGTCACATAGGCCTGGCAGGCCCAGCCCCGCGGGCTACAGCGCTCCGCAAGGCAGGCCGTAAAGTACCCGTTGATCCCGGACACGTCAACGCACAACCCCGGTAAATTTCCGGGGCTGGAGGCGGCAGCGGTTAATTGCAGGTACGGGGATCAGGCAGGGGTTTCTTGCCCAGCGCCGGTGGCCGCAGCGGCAAGGGAACCGGTGTACCGCCACCGGCAGGCACCAGGCTGTATTGACCCTGGCTGAGCAGGATCTGGCCGCTCTGGTTGGTAACCACGATGCCGCCAGACTCCACGCCGGTGTAAAGGCCGTCATGCGGAGCGGGCTGGATATCGCCGCAATCCCCCGCACAATAGCGCACTTCGTAATCGGTGCCGCGGATACCGATGGTCGCCACCGGCGTCTGCACCGCATAGTCCTGCCGCCGGACATGCCCGATGAGTCCACTGACCGCGCGGAAGCCGCCTTTCAGCAACCTGAAGAATGCGCTCTCGTGTTCGGTCTGGGCATTGTTGGTGGCAGGCGCATTGGCGGCAGCGGTGTTGTATTGATAGCGCTCGATCACGAACCGGCTCTCGGGACGCAACAGCACCCGGCCACCATCGCTGAATTCCACGTTCATGTAACTGGAATTCGCAGTGATCAGGGTTTCTCCCGCATAGACCTTGCCGCCATGAAACAGATCGCGGATCTGCCCGGACGGCGCAGCGGCAGTCGCGTGACCGGTAACCAGGGTGATGGTACCCACCGGCGTGGCGTTATCGGCGTACAGGCTCGCACTGCCCAGCATGCAAATGACACACAGCATGATCAGTGCAAGGGATTTGAATCTGACGATATTCATCATGCTGCTCCCCTTATCCATGGCAGACCCCGGACGTATCGTCGTCCTGCGCGACGGTCCCGCCACTGTCACCATTTTCCGTTCCACCGGTATTCGTGTTTTTCTTCTTCTTCTGGTCCGTGTCATCACTGGTGTTATTCGTGTTCTGTATCTCACTCGCGGTGGGTACCTGGAAATTCACCAGTTCGAGCAGATTACCCACCAGACCGGTAGTCAGTATCTTGTCCAGACCGGTGACATTGCCAGCGGTGAATACCAGGAAGTTACTGCCCCCGTTCAGCGTGATGGTCCCCTGGTTGCCTATCGTCACGGCCCCGGTCGTCCCGCTACCACCGATCATAAGCGTGGTACCGGGGAACAGGTTTAACAGACTGCCACTCAGGTTGAGCTGTGAAGAAGTCGACGCTCCCGGTTCGATGCCGATGCTGCCGGGCAACGATACCGGCGCGAACTGCACCACCGTGCTGGTCGGCACGGTGATCGGTCCACTCAGGTTGTAATTGGCAGCTTCCATATACAGGTAGTCACCAGTCAGAGTGAACTTGCCGACTCCGAGTGTCCCGCCCGCAACAAATGTCGCGTTCGGAAGCGTGCCCGTCGAGGCGAGCCCTTGTGTCGCCAGCAACGCAATACCGATTGAATCACCCACGACTCCCGGCACGCTGCCGGTCCCTACCTTCAGCGTTGCATCATTGAGTGTGATGTTGCCGCCGGCCAGCAATGCCAGCCCCGAAGTGCTCAAGTTCAGAGTCGGAGTGTGTGACGAAGAACTGCCGTTGTGGCCCGGTCTCTCATTGAGGAACCGCAAAATATTTGTCGGCAGCGGATCGTCGATATTCCCACCGGCGGTCACCAGCGTGTAACCGCTTACCACTGCGTTGGTCAGCAAGTGCACATCGCGCGTGGCTTCGATGTTGATATTGCCGTTGACCTTGGCTGCGCCGAAGACCGTGGCCTTGCCGGTACCGCTCACCGCACTTACCGCAACGCCTGCATCCCCGGCGGTGAATGACAATGGAGTGCTGGAGATGCGGGTATCGAGCAGCGTCACGCTGCCGGTCGATGCGATCACGCCCAGGTTCCCGACCGTGACAGTGCCCGCATCCACGTGAATCCCGGCAAACAATGGCCCTTCCGCCAGCAGGTTGCCGGTGGTGATGACCCCGGTGCCTGCCTTGCCATTCAGATCGATCCCGGTCCATTCGATGACACCGGAACGTTTGAGCGTAAACGCAGCCCCGCTGCCGGATGGCGTGTACACATCCGTGACCGAGAGTTTCTCGCCGGTTCCATTCGTGGTTATGTTGCCGGTCTTGATGCTGCCGCTCTTGATCTTGAGATCGGCAGTCGGGCCCGTCAGGCTGATCGCGCCGCCGATGGTGACCGTGCCGGTGTAATTGTTGCTGCTGCCGCTCGACGTTGCTCCCGGAATGCCGCGGATATCAACGTGCATGCGGCCGCCGGAACCGGCGACGGTGTGTGCAACGGAATAATTGTTGCTGCCGGAATTGAAACTCTGCGCACCGGTTCCGTTGACTGTGGCCCGGGTTGCGACGCCGGTGATTCCACCGGAGATATTGACGGTCTTGCCGTCGACCCAGATCTCGCCATCGCCTGCCGCCGACATATTGATGTTGCCGCTCACGGTGATTGCATTGGCTGGTATCTGGCAGCTGCAATTGCTCGTGCTGCCGATGCCCTGCAGTTGCACCGCCGCGATGCCGCCGGTCAAGGTGCCCTGATCGATCCCCAACAATCTTTCCGATCCACCGCCCGTCTGGCTCTGCTGGCTCACACCCAAAGGATTCGGCCCGCCACTGCTGCTTCCTGTGAACAGGTTGCTCGGAATCTGGCCGGTCCGCGAGAATTTGCCGGCGGTCTGGACAACGCCGATCCCCTGGGTCGCGATGGTGCCACCGTTAATGACGACGCCTGCCCTGCCCAATCCGGTTACCGTGATGGCGCCTTTTACGTTCACGGTTTTCGCGTTGCCGCTGCTACCGGCTTGCAGGAATGCAAACGCTTCGCCGGCGCTCTGGTTCGACGAATAGTTCACCACTTTTCCCAGCGAATCCTTGCCAGTAGCTTTATGATTGAATTTCTCGCCACTGCCGGTCACCGTGATGCCGCGCGTCGTTACGCCGCCTTTGCCATCCACGTAAATTTCGGCCGAAGGCCCCTTCAATGTTACCGCGCCACCCAGACTCGCCGTGCTGCCGGCAGAGATGAACAACGATGCCCGGCCCAGTGCCGCGCCGCTTTCAGAATAATTGATGTTCTCCAGAGAACCACTGATCACTTTGCCGCTCTGTTTCATCTTGCCCGCAGTGGCAGTGATATTGATCGCACCACCCACGGTTACCTTTCTGCCAGATATGTTTGCGCCGACGAGCCCCATTCCGGTCTCGTTGATGGCGCCGGTTATCTTGATAGTGGCAAAACCAGCTGATCCGCTTGCGGTACCGATGTTCAGTTGAGCCTGACCGGTACTGCCCGATGCCGTATAGGAGTTGCTCCCGCCCCGCGTCACTGTGTAATGCGCGCCGGTGCCCTTGATCGTTACCCCGCCGTTGACAGTCATGGTGGCGTTGCCGGAACCGCTGTCGAGCAGATTCACAATCGCCGCATTGCGATTGAACCCGGCTTCCGATAACGGACTCCGGTTCGGATTCAGCATCCCGGTCGCCGTGATTGCTCCGGTGGTAATGATGTCGTTCTTGCCACTGGCTGAGATATCCACAAGTGCCGCACTGCTGGCATTGACTGCACTCACGGCACCGGTCTGAAGTACAGCCTGTTGCCCCGCAGCGGCCCGATCGGAGATTCGCACATATTTGCCGCTGACATTGCCGGTGGTCAAAACAGCGCCGCCGTAACTGGCGTAATTGCTGATATAAGCGCTTGAGCCGGCAGTGATATTGCCCGTGGTCAGTTTGCTCGCGCTGGGGCCGTATTGGGAAACATAGATATCCACGCTGTGGCCTGCAGTGACATTACCGACCTTCAGCGTATTGGCACCGGTGATGTTGCCGTACTCGCTGATATACGCATACCCGCCCGCAGTGATATTGCCGAGATTGAACCCGTTCAATGCGCCACTGCCATGGATGGAGACACTTCCACCTGCCGAAATGGTGCCGCTGACAGTGATGCTGCCACCCGACACCGACAAATCGACATTTCCGTGATTGCTTGTCACCGCGCCGTTCACGGTGATGCCACCATTACCGGACGTAGACACTGTCACACCACTCGACCCACCCGCGCCATTCGCGGTCAAAGCGCCGACACTGATGCTCGGCGCACCACCGTTCGCATTGATATGCACATACTTGCCGGTCACGTTCGCGAGATCGATACGCGCCCCGGAATAGCCTGCATTATTAGTCGCCGTGACGTCCACTCCACCCGCTGCGGTGATGGCACCGCCCACGCTGATGTTGCCGCCGGAATCGGCTCCGCCGGTTGCGTTCAATACCACACCGCCCACAGTGTTGGTGATAGCACCACCGATCGTGATGGCACCACCGCTGTAAGCGCTGCTGGCACTGGTCACGATATTGACCGGACCGGCTGCATTGATGTTGCCGGAAACCGTCACACCGTAGCCACCGCTTTCGTCGATGTTTACGCCGCCATTCGAGGCTGTAATGTTGCCGGCAACAACAATGCGCTGACTGCTTCCATCCAACGAACCATGACCCTGAATCTTGATAGCACTCGCGCCGGTGCCGGTTGCGGTCAGGCTCTGGGTATTGATCCTGTCGCCGGTGATATCGATCGTTTTGGCATTGACGGCACCAGTAATGGTCACATAACCGTATTGACCGGCATTCGCGACAAAACCGCCTTGGGCTGTCACCGCCGCCAGATCGATGGTACCCGCACTGGCAGTAAACGAGCCTTTGATATTGATGGTGACGCCGCTAAGATTGATCTGGCCGAAGCCGCTCGGCACAAACGATACTCCGACTGGACTGTTGAGACAGGCAAAACTGCTAATACAAAATCCGACGCTGGGACCTAAACTGCCGATACCGAGTTTAAGGTTGCCGGCACCGGTTGCAGTTAAGTTGGTGAGCGCCGCACTGCCTTTGATGCTACTGCCGGCTGCCAGCAATACATTATGGTTCGCGTTGAGTTGGGCCTGGATAAATCCCTTGGGAACACTACCGCCATACGACACCGCACCACTGCTGGAAGCGGCACCGTTGGTAATCGTGATGATGCTCGGATCAATATATAACGTGCCGCCTTTACCAGGGTCCACATTACCGCGCACAGTGAGTGTGTGACCCGATAATTCAATGAATCCACCGTTGGCGTTATCGCCTGCTGCATTGATGCTGGCGGTACTCGCAATCTCGGTGTGACCATTGCCACGAATGACAACGTTGCCACCAGCGACGCCGTCAGTTGCTCCACTCGCATCGAGCGTACCGCTCTCGCTGATATCACCGCCCTGCGCGGCGAGAATGATGGTGCCGTTGTGATCCTGGATGCTGTGCGCGGTGATGAGGCCGCTGTTGTTGACCGCAGTCGCAGTCAGCGCATTCGCGACTTTCGCAGTCATCAGCACCGTGCCGCCATCGGCTTCGATGCTGCCGGTGTTGCTGACGCCGGCGTATTGCGCGAGCGTGGCCTGATCCACCGCGAACGTGACCAGTGCATCGTTCGAGAACGTGAGCGTCATTTGGTTACCGGAGGCCAGTACCACCTGGCCTGCCTGTGCCGCGATCACACCATCGTTATTCACGTAATCACCGGCCAATACGATGTAGCCGCTATTCGCGGTGAGCGTGCCCTGGTTCACCACCCCGGCATCCGGCGCACCATTGGCTTTGGCGAAGACGTAATGCCCCGCCATGAAATCGCTGTCCTTGATGTCGAAAGTGGTCGCGACCAGACCCTGCACATCGAGGCTGGCACCCTGACCGAAGAACACACCGTTCGGGTTGACCAGAAACACCTGGCCATTGGCGGACATGTTGCCGAGGATCTGCGACGGGTTGCCGCCGATGACCCGGTTCAGCACCACCGCCGAACTGTCGGGCTGGATGAACTGTACGTACTGGTTGCTGCCGATGGAGAACTGCTGCCAGTTCAGGATCGCGCTCTGTGAAGCCTGATTGACGATGGTGTGATTGAGATCGGGTGCGTTGATGCTGGCATTACCGGCCACAACCTGACCACCGGTGGGATTGGCAAATGCAAACGCCGGCGCGAATGCGCCGAGACCGAGTGCGGTACGTTTGAGTGCGCGCGAATGCAGCGCCTGGGTGAGTAACGCGTTGAGCGGCCGGAGTGACAACTTGCGGTACGTCATATGCCTATCCTCTCGATCATCTTTGCCGCGCTTCCTGCGCGTAGTTTCAACGGAATTTTATCTGTCAGTCTGGATAACGCTTCTGAAAATCAAAGATTTTGGTTTCTGGGTAGGCAGAAATGACCGAGGAACTGGAGTGTACACAGCAGTACATGAAGCTTCCGAGGTCATTTCTAACACCGCCAGAAAGCAAAAGATTGATTTTCAGGTGGGCCATCAAAATTTTGTGCCCAATGTGAACCATATATGGCCGCCGCCATTACCGTCACTCGGACGATAACCGCCGACCGCGTAGGCCCATTGCAGCCGTGCACTCCACACGCCAGTACTGGGGCCGAACAACCATTCGGCGCCAGCGCTGGTGAGCCCCTGATTATTGCCGGGGAGAGCACTGGTCGCGACGTTCCAGACCTTGCCGCTGTCCACGAAGCCGCCGAGCGCCATCGGCAGACCGCCAATCGCGAAGGAACGCTGCAATTCCAGTGACACGAAGGCGCCACGATCGCCGCGCTGCTCCGCGGGCAGGAAGCCGCGCACGTTATCGGGACCGCCGAGTGAGAACTTGTCGGTGTCCACCAGCGGATCAGGCGAGTACAGCACACTGGCGCTGGTGATGAAGCGCCACAGGGTCGCGAACGGCTGCACGTCGCTGGCATCGAATTGCAGTCGCAGGCGTTCGGCACTGTTCTTGGTGCCGTCGTTGCGTTTGCCGTTGGTCCACAGATTGCCGGCCAGGGTGTAGTAACTGAAGTCCGGATTGCTGTGAATGTAGAACGTGGTCAGTTGCAGCAGATTGATATTGGTGGTCACGATGCGTTTGCCGCTGGTATCGACATCACTGGTGTTGTGGCTGGTGCCGAAACCCCAATAGAAACTTTCGCTGCGGGTACGCTCCTGCTCGTAAAGGTAATTCAGGGAACCGTTCTGGGTGACACCACTGATGTCGAGCGGTCCGAACAGGCTGCCGCCGACGTGATAGACCGCGCGATTCCAGCCGGCCGTGAGGGTGCCGCCGGGCGGGCCCAGCGGCAGGCTGTAACCGAGTTTGCCGAAATTGAGCAGGTTGCCTGCGGAATGCGTGATGCCGGCGGACAGTTGATCGCCGTGCCCGGTGAGACTGTTGACGCTGACATCGGCATTCACACGCCAGCGACCGATCACGCTGCGACCGTAATCGTCGATGGACGCGTCGCCGTTGTAGCGCGTCTCCTGCACCTTGAACAACACATCCGAGGTACCGAATTGCTGGCCGGGGCTCAGTACTGCGCGCGCGTGCACACCCGGCAGATCGTTGAGCAGCGTCGCTGCGCGTTCCATGCCGGCATCGGTGTAAATGTCACCGGTATGGATATTCGAGACACGATTTATGAGCGTATCGCTGCCGGTGTTGTCATTGCCCTGGATCGCGATGTTGCCGATGCGCCCTTCCACCACCTGCAGGCGCACGCTGCCATCCTTGAGGGTCTGTGCCGGCAACGAAACGTAAGCAAGTCCATACCCGTGCTGCCGGTAAAACGATGTCAGTTTGTCGGCGACATCATAGAGTTGGGCGAGAGTCTGACGTTTACCGACCCAGGCTGCGATCTGCGCCTGCAATTCGGCATCGCTGAATACCGTGTTGCCGGTGATCTCGAAACTTTTCACCAGCACTGCGGGTCCGCCCGCACTGACGCCGGGCGCGGGAGCAGGCGTGGTCTGCACTGCAGGCGCCGGGGCTGGCTTGGGTTTGACCGGTTTGGTCGGCAAGGTGGATTGCACCGCACCCGGCGTGGGTGCGGAAGGTGGCGGCGCAGCCGTGGCAATGTTCAGGTAGCAAAATGCCGCAACCGAAGCGACAGTAGCAAAAAAGGCGAATGATCCTTTCACCCTGTTCCTCCCCATCGAATTTGCCGGTTCAAACGCAACGTCCCCTCAACGCCTTGCCCGTTCTTGCGGCTTCGTACAGATTAGCTAAGGCATTAACCTAACAGAAATCACCCGATATGTGCGGGAGACGACATATTTTTCCGCGGATGCCGACTTTTGGCAATCGCCGGGCACCCGGCTACAATCTTGGCCGCCCGCACCCTGAGCAGACTTTCCCACAAAACCCTAAAGAGCTTTAAAGAACAATGACTTCCAGAAAAAATGCCTTTTACGCTCAGTCCGGCGGCGTGACCGCTGTCATCAATGCCTCCGCCTGCGGGGTCATCGAAACCGCGCGCAAGCACAAGGCCCGCATTGGCAAGGTCTATGCCGGCCGCAACGGCATCATCGGCGCCCTCACCGAGGATCTGATCGATACCAGCCGGGAATCGGTGGCGGCGATCCGGGCCCTGCGCCATACGCCCGGCGGTGCGTTTGGCTCGTGCCGCTACAAGCTCAAGGATCTGGAACAGAACCGGGCGCAGTACGAACGGCTGATCGAGGTCTTCAAGGCCCACGACATTGGCTATTTTTTCTACAACGGCGGCGGTGATTCTGCCGACACCTGCCTCAAGGTCTCGCAGCTGGCCGAGACCCTGGGTTACCCGATCCAGGCGATCCACGTTCCCAAAACCGTGGACAACGACCTGCCCGTCACCGATACCTGCCCGGGTTTCGGCTCGGTGGCGAAATACGTGGCGGTCTCGACCCGCGAAGCCGCACTCGACGTGGCCTCCATGGCCAAGACCTCGACCAAGGTCTTCATCCTCGAGGTCATGGGCCGGCATGCCGGCTGGATCGCCGCCGCCGCCGGGCTGGCCGGCGAAAAACCCGGTGAGGCGCCGCACATCATCCTGTTCCCGGAACTCGCGTTCGATCAGCCGGCGTTCCTGGCGCGCGTGAAGCAGAGCGTGGATAAATACGGTTATTGCGTGGTGGTCGCGTCCGAAGGTGTGCGTAATTCCGACGGCAAATTCCTGGCCGAAGCCGGCAGCCGCGATGCCTTCGGACATGCCCAGCTCGGCGGTGTGGCACCGTTTCTGGCTGAGCTGGTCAAGCGCGAACTGAATTACAAATATCACTGGGCATTGGCGGATTACCTGCAACGCGCCGCACGCCACATCGCCAGCAAGACCGACGTGGAACAGGCTTACGCTACCGGCAAGGCGGCGGTGGAATTCGCACTCAAGGGCCACAATGCGGTGATGCCCGCGATCGTGCGCCAGTCCGATCAACCTTATAAATGGTCGATCGGGATGGCGAAGCTCGCCGACGTCGCCAACCGCGAAAAATTCATGCCGCGGGATTTCATCACTAAAGATGGCTTCGGTATCACCGCGAAATGTCGCCGTTATCTGGCACCGCTTATAAAAGGTGAAGACTATCCGCCCTACAAGGACGGTCTGCCGCAGTACGTGCAACTGAAAAATACGCCGGTAAAAAAGCGGCTGCGTACGGTCTTTACTCCATGAACGACATCTC
>JBOIBL010000194.1:0-2496 GCA_050739495.1 Gammaproteobacteria bacterium
TTCGATACGTTCCACGCGCGCCGGGACGTTGTCCTTGTCGCGCTTGAAATCCACCAGGCGGTAATGCTGCTTGTGACCGCCACCCTGATGCCGGGTGGTGATACGGCCGGCATTGTTGCGGCCACCATTGCGGCTCTGCTTCTCGAGCAGCGGCGCATGCGGCGCACCTTTGTACAGGCCCGGAGTTTCCACAGTGACGACGAAACGGCGTCCTGGTGAAGTCGGTCTGGCTTTTTTCAGTGACATAGCGTTATTCCTCGTGGCTCAAGCTCAGGCCTGATCGCCCACGATGTTGATCTGGCTGCCTTCCGCCAGACTCACATAGGCCTTCTTCCAGTTGCTGCGTACGCCGGCCCGCTGGCCGAAACGCTTGTTCTTGCCGCGCACGTTCACGATCTGAACCCGCGCGACTTTGACCTCGAACATCTTTTCGACCGCACGGCGCACCAGATCCTTGTCGGCGTCGCGGCGCACGCGGAACACCACCTGATTGCTGGTCTCGGTGACTCGAGTAGCTTTCTCGGACACGATCGGTCCGAGCAGCACGGTCATGAGTTTTTCCTGATTTATGTTCATGCCAGCCACTCCTCGAGACGACGGATGGAGGGCACGGTCATCAGCACCTTCTCATAACCGATCAGGCTGACCGGGTCGAGGCCCGTCACATCGCACACGTCAACGAACGGCAGATTGCGGGAAGCGAGATACAGCTTCTCGTCCACCTGCTCGGTGACGATCAACACGTTCTGGAGACCCAGTTCCTTGAGCTTGCCGGCAAGCTGCTTGGTCTTCGGCGCTTCCACACCGAATTCCGGCAACACCACCATGCGCTGCTGGCGAATCAGTTCCGAGACGATGGCGCGCATCGCGCCCTGATACATCTTGCGATTCACTTTCTGACTGTGATCGCGGGTCACTGCGGCAAAACTCTTGCCGCCGCCGCGGAACAGCGGGCTGCGGATCGAACCGGCGCGGGCCCGGCCGCCGCCTTTCTGCGCCCACGGCTTCTTGCCGCCGCCGCGCACCTGGGCGCGGGTCTTCTGCGCCTTGGTGCCGGCCCGACCGCCTGCCATGTAGGCGACGACGACCTGGTGCACCAGCGCTTCATTGAATTCGCGGTCAAACGTCGTATCCGAGAGGGTCACGGCGTCTTTCTTGTTGTGCAATTGCAATTCCATTCCGCCCTCCTTAAGCGCGCGTCGTCGGACGGACAATCACATTGCCGCCCTCAGCGCCGGGTACGGCACCCTTGACCAGCAACAGGTTGCGCTCTGCATCGACGCGGACAACTTCCAGGTTGACTGCGGTGCGGCGCTTGTTGCCGAGATGACCTGCCATCTTCTTGCCCTTGAATACGCGGCCGGGCGTCTGGCGCTGGCCGATGGAACCGGGGGCACGATGCGACAGCGAGTTACCGTGGGTGGCATCACCCATGGTGAAATGGTTACGTTTGATGTTGCCGGCGAAGCCTTTACCGATACTGGTGCCGGTGACGTCGACCTTCTGGCCGGCCTGGAACACGTCCACCTTGACCTCACCACCTGCTGCCAGATCCGCGCCTTCGCCGTCAGCCAGGCGAAACTCGCCTGAAATGCGGCCGGCACCGGTCCCCGCCTTGGCGAAGTGACCCGCGAGCGCCTTGTTGACCCGGGTGGCACGACGGCTGCCCGTCGTAATCTGGATGGACCGGTAGCCGTCCGTCTCCGCGCTTTTCACTTGCGTGATGCGGTTCGGTTCGACCTGGATGACCGTCACAGGAATCGATTCGCCGTTTTCAGAGAAAACGCGAGTCATGCCGCATTTGCGACCGATAACTCCAATACTCATCTTCTAGTCCTCGTCGCGGCCGGTTTGGTCGCGCTCTATTGCTCTCGTGCCAACTTCGATTGGTCGGCACTGCCTTGAAACTCGCGGCCCGATGGTCGAACCATCGGGCCGCAGGGAGCCGGGAATTATACCAGCCTGTACCGCCCCGCAACAGGGGGTGGCACCTGTTTAATTGAGCTTGATCTGGACGTCCACGCCCGCCGGAAGATCCAGCTTCATCAGGGCATCCACGGTCTTGTCGGTCGGATCGACGATGTCCATCAGCCGCTTGTGGGTGCGGATCTCGTACTGGTCACGGGCATCCTTGTCGGCATGCGGCGAGACCAGGATCGTGAAGCGCTCCATTTTCACCGGCAGCGGGATCGGGCCTTTCACCTGGGCGCCGGTACGGCGCGCGGTGTCCACGATCTCTTTCGCGGATTTGTCGATCAAGCGGTGATCGAAGGCCTTGAGACGGATACGAATTGTCTGGGTTGACATGTTGTTTACTCGATAATCTTGGCGACGACGCCGGCACCGACGGTGCGGCCACCTTCGCGGATGGCGAAGCGCAGACCGTCTTCCATCGCGATCGGGTTGATCAGGCTCACCACCATCTTGATGTTGTCGCCCGGCATCACCATCTCGACGCCCTTCGGCAAATCCACACTGCCGGTCACGTCCGTGGTC
>JBOIBL010000195.1:0-6421 GCA_050739495.1 Gammaproteobacteria bacterium
CCACAGCAGCAGCAAGCGGGTGCCGAAACCAGTGCGCGCACCCTGCTGCCGGGAACGTGGATCGAGTATCAGCCACCAGAACAGCAGACCGTCGAGCGCCATGCTCCCGTTCATCACGTCGTACAGCGAAGCATCCAGCATCGCCTTGAAATGTATGCTGGGCGCTCACCAGAAGAAGATCAGCCCGACGAACACCAGACTCGCCAGCAGCGGTTGCTGGATCACCCTATATAAGGTATGCGTGATCGGATGACGCCAGACCGGATAAAGCCAGCGCTGCCTGATATGCAATGGGATCCCGCTTGCTATCACCGCATGCGGCACCGCCAGCATGATCAGCATCGGCGCCAGATGATGCAGCACCAGATGCTGCAGCCGATGGATCCAGAACATGTGCTGTGAGTAGTAGTCGAAATGGGTCTGCAACACTACATAAAGCAGCAGCACACCGCCGAAGAACGCGCTGTTGCGCCAGAAACCTGCCGGCAGCCCGGCCCGGCGGCGCACGGCCACACCGGCCGCATAGGATGCGCACGCCAACACACAGACCGTGAACACGGTCGGTGAAAACTCCCAGGGCGTAAGCCAGACGGCAATCGGATACATGGCCTGAAATCAAATCCTGCCGTGACGGCAGGCGAGACTGCGAGAGAGCACGCGGCAGGATCAACCGGGGTGCTGGATGCCGCTTTGCGGACCCGGGTCGGGTGCCGTTGCGGGCGGAGGCAAATAGTAGCAGACGCGGGAAATCCCCGCAAAAAAGCCTCATCCAGCCGACACCTCATGCCCGCGACCGCGAATGATGGTAAAGTAGCCGCCCTCCGATTCACGAACAACAACACCCGCACTGACATGCGTCGTCAGCTACTTGGCTATCTCTCGGTCCGCGACTGGAAAACCCGTCTGATCTTCTGGTCGGCGGCGCTTGCCGTCGGTGGCGTGGCCGCCATCTTCACGCTCGCCAGCAATTGGGCGATGGGCGTGCACGACCGGATCATGGCGCATTCACATTGGTGGACGCTGCTGCTGGCGCCGCTCGGGCTCGGCTGTGCGGCGATGCTGACCCGCTACGTATTTCCCGGCAGCGAGGGCAGCGGCATCCCGCAGGCGATTGCCGCCTTGCGCAGCGACAAGGACGAGCTGCGTCACAAGGTGCTGTCGATGCGCATCGCTGTCGGCAAGATCCTGGTCGCGCTGATCGCGTTCGTGAGCGGCGCCTCCATCGGACGCGAAGGTCCGACCGTGCACATCGGCGCCTCGCTGATGTACTCATCGGGCCGCTTCACGCGCTTTCCGCCGCACTACATCCGTCACGGCCTGATCACAGCCGGCGGTGCCGCCGGTATCGCGGCCGCGTTCAATACCCCCATCGCCGGCATCATCTTCGCGATCGAGGAGATGGCACGCTTCTATGAAGAGAAAGCTACCGGCATGTTGCTGGTTGGAGTGCTGATCGCCGGCGTGGTGGCGATGGCGGTGCTGGGCAATTACACCTATTTCGGTGAAACCAATTCCAGCTTCACTCATGTGGATTCCTGGATCGCAGTGCCGGTATGCGGGATCATCGGCGGCTTCGTTGGTGGCGGTTTCAGTTCATTCCTGGTCAGCAGCATGCGGCGCATCCGGACCGTGTTCAACAAACACACTTTCCTGGTCGCGGCCGGCTGCGGTTTGGCCATCGCACTGTTGGGTCTGTTATCGGGTGGCGCATCCTACGGTACCGGTTACGATCAGGCGCGGATGCTGCTGGAAGGTCACGCTCACACCAATTATGTGTTTCCGCTCTACAAGATCCTCGCCACACTGGCGTCCTACCTGAGCGGTATCCCGGGCGGAATTTTCTCGCCGTCACTCTCGGCCGGCGCCGGCCTGGGTGCGGATCTCGCGCCGCTGATGCCCTACGCACCCCCTGCAACCGTGATCATCCTCGGCATGGCCGCGTATTTCACCGGCGTGGTGCAGACCCCACTGACCGCGTCCGTGATCATGATGGAGATGGTGAACGATCACGCCATGGTGTTTCCGATCATGGCGACCGCGTTCATCGCCCTGGGTGCATCGAAGCTGCTGTGCCGTCATCCGGTGTACTGGTCGCTGGCGGAAGATTTTCTGGCCCTCACCAAACCGAAGTCGGCGCCGGACGAAGAGCCCAACGACATCACGATCAGATCGGGTTGATCACGCCGATCCGGTCTGCATCGAGCGTCTCCGTCGATACGACTCAGCTTCAGGGATTGATCAGGGCCTTGCGCAGATCAGGCAGGAAGCTGTCGATCACCAGGCGATGCCCATGCACCAGTTTATCCAGTGTGCGTTTGCCTTTCGGCGTCAACTGCAACAGCATGCTGCGCCGGTCATGAGGCGATGGCACACGCCGCACATGTCCCTTGCGCGCCAGTTGATTGATCAGCACCACCACGCTGTTGTGCCGCATGTGAAGATGATTGGCCAGCACGCCGACGGTCATGTCAGCGCCCTCATGCAGACATGACACGATCTCCAGCAACACTTGATATTGCAACAGGGTGATTCCCTGTCGTTTCATATCCTTGTTGCTGAAGTGGATGAACTCACGCAACGCAACTCGCCACAGACCGATGGTGCGGTAATCTCGGGCGCTGGCGCTCTTCGCCTGCTTCTTCGCTGCCATCACACTCCTCCCCGAGCCGTTGCCGGTCTCGAATCCCCTGATCGGTATCTTTAACGGAAATCGCGTCCAACATCATAGCTCAACGCTGACAAACGTGCGGCCGCGTCTTTACGGGTTTAGTATTAACTTGCCGTAACCTGTAACAGGATGTAAATATGTCGCGCACGTTCCCGATGATGAATCTGTTGCTTTTCGGCCTCATGGCACCGCTGGTGCAGGCGGCGTCTCTACCAGCGGGCCTGGACAAACTCGCCGCATATGCCGGCACCTGGCAGACCGAGTCTAAAAGTTTCGTTACGGCATACAGCAAAGCCGGCCAGCAGCACGCCACGCTGCAAAACGATTGTTGGCGCAGCGGCGATTTTTATGCCTGCCACCAGAGTGTGGATGGCAAATCCGCTGCCCTGGTGGTGTTTCTCTACAACATCAAAACCGATACCTACATAACGCACGCCATCCCTGCCGACGGCGGCGCTGCCAGTGATGGCATCCTGAGCATCAAGAGCAACACCTGGACCTTCCCCTGGCAAAGTTCCGAACAGGGCAAGCCGGTCTATTTCCATGTGATCAACGTGTTTACGGATCGAAACCACATCGAATACCGCCAGGAATTCTCACGCGACAACCGGCACTGGACGGTGATGACGAAAGGGCGCGATATCCGCATGCAATGATTGAAAAGGAGAGGGGCAATGCGCAACGCAGTTGATTCGAAACAGTTGCAGCGCGTCTATGATCGCGCTGCCTCACACTATGATTTCCAGCACGCCTTGCTCACGTTCCGTTCCGATGAACGCGGCCGGCACCTGGTCGCAGAACACGGTGTCCACAAAGGCGACCAGGTACTGGATTGCGGCGCCGGGACCGGCAGCAGTTCATTTCTCGCCGCCGCCAAAGCCGGCAAATCCGGGCACATTACTTTGTTCGACATGAGCGAAGGTATGCTCGAGGAAGCCCGCAACAAGGCGCGTTCGATGGGCTACGATGGACGCGTGGATTTCAGGACCGGTGACATCCTCGCGCTGCCGTTCGTGGACAACAGTTTCGATTGCGTCATCTCCACCTACAGTATCTGTCCGCTCTACGATCCCGCCAAAGGCGCGCTGGAAATGTGGCGGGTGGTAAAACCCGGCGGACGGTTAGCGGTCGCACACTCGGTAGAACCGCGCAGCCGTTTCAGCAAATGGCTCGGCGATCACGTTGAGAACATCGCCTGGCATTTTCCGTGGCTGACGCTGGGCTGCCGCGCGGTTGAAGTGCTGTCCGTGTTAAAGAACGCCGGCGGCACGGTCACGTTTGAACGGTATCTGGGGTTTCCGTTGTGGCCGTTCGTGGTGTTTGTGGTGGAAAAGCCGGAAAGGACCTGATGCTGCCTTGCAGCGCGGGCACTCCCGCTCCCCCGCGCCGGGTTGCACCGTGTCCGCGAGGGGGATAATCCTGTCTGATTTCCTGGAGAATGCTTCCACTCCGGTTCGAGTCCGGAGCTGTTCCCGTCCGGGAAGTGGAATGCACTTCAGACGAATCGGCTCTGGGGCACCAGTCCGTATTCTTTTGCAGAAACCGTGTCGTCTTCGTGGCAAGGTCTGAAATACACCACCACCGGCGGACGTTTCGGATCGAATGTTTCGGCACCATCGCAATGATCCACCAACGCCTGCAGGGGCACTTCGCTGTTTTCCACGATCTGCTTGAGCTCCAGCGCGGTGGCAATCTTGAGATCGATGGTGACAATGCGCCCGGTGGAACGGAACATCTTGACCGCCGTCACCTCCACCAGCCGTTCCCGTTGCATCCGGCCCAGCTTGGTCTGCTCGTCGTAGGCATACACCCGGTCGCCGACTTCGACGCCATCCGCGCCATACGGGCAAAATACGCAATTGGCCGTGTAGATATCATGCACGAATATCGGCAGGCGCTTGCCTTCGATATTCTCTTTTAACGATAACATCAGCATGGTTTTGCTCCCTCTGAAAAAGGTTTTGCATATTTCTGGAATGGGCGATCAGTTTCAGGCTGGCAGGGAAACAAGAGGAATCAGGTAAGTCCCTCAAATTGGCTAGGGATAAAACCGCGCTTAAGGTGAATACCTGAGTCGTTATTACGGGAAATACCGGAATATTGGATAGGGATGAGCGTGTGTCGGGGATTGTTGGCAGCTGAGATTCATTGGAAATATAAACGGGGGTTCGCAGCCGCTCTCTCGACAAACCCCTTTACCTATGGTGCGGATAAGGCCAAGGGACGGAAGAAGACTGAACCGATCGACCCTAGCTCTCCCGCTTCAATTGCTTGCGGATCAGCACCAGTTCCTTCTGGCGATTGGCATCGGCTTTCGGATAGCCCATTTTCAGGTCTTCGAGCGTATCCAGAATAATCTGCGACACGATCAGGCGTGCGTTCTCTTTATCGTCAGCAGGGACGACATACCATGGCGCATCACTCGTGCTGGTCGCGCTGAGACAGGCCTCATAGGCCTGCATATAGTCTTTCCAGTATTTCCGCTCCTCGATGTCGGCCAGACTGAACTTCCAGTTCTTGTCCGGATCGTCGATACGCTGCAAAAACCGCTTGCGCTGTTCTTCCTTCGACAGATGCAGGTAGAACTTGACGACGCGGGTCCCGTTGGCGTGAAGGTGCTGTTCCAGGCCCCGGATTGAACGATACCGCGAGGTCCACACCGCTTTGTCATCCTTCGGCGTATCGGGTAGGCCTTCGCTACGCAGGATTTCCGGATGCACGCGGGTAATCAGCACCTCTTCGTAGTACGAACGGTTGAAGATTCCGATACGGCCGCGCTCGGGCAGATTGCGGGTCGTGCGCCACAGAAAATCATGCTGCAGTTCCGCGACGCTCGGATGCTTGAAGCTGAACACCTGGCAACCTTGCGGATTCACGCCGGACATTACGTGTTTGATGGCGCCATCCTTGCCTGCGGCATCCATGGCCTGAAAGATCACCAGGATTGCATGGCGGTTGGAAGCGTAGAGGAGTTGTTGCTGCGCGCTCAACTGTGCGACGTGCTCGGCCAGCAGTTTCTGGTATTGCTTCTTGGATTTGTAGACGGGTTGCACGGTGGTCGGCAACTTCCGCAGTTCGACTGCGGTGTCTTCCTCAACCCTGAAATCTTTGGATTTGATATTCATATTGAGAGTTCCGACCTTTTTAGGTGTTCTCACCAATAGTCCAATTAAATTGGAGCTTAAAATCTACATAGCACTTTTCGCATATCCAATGATATCCATCTTTTGTTACGTATCCTTCCCTGAGTGCATCGCCATTAATGGAAAATTTTTCACTACAGAACTCACAGTGGTCATGGTCTGAATCATGACCAGACGAACCATATTCTCTCCAATAGAGAACTTTATTCATTAAATACCGCTCTTGTCCCTGCATTCGCCAATCGTCCATAAATTTCCTCTTCTTTAATAAAAACTTGTCGGAGTCGATATTGAAGTACTTCCGTATCCCTATTTAACTGACAAAGCCAAGAAAACGTCAAATAGAACAATAAGCAATGCAGCGTGAAGCATGAAAAAGAGAGCTCACGTCAGGAGGCGCTCTTCGTTACCCCGTTGATGGCGCCGAGTCGCGCAGCGCCCGCAGGGAACAGCCCTTCGAAGAAGGGGCGGGGCGAAGGATCGCCCCGTCCGCGCGACCGGGATAGGGATATCCCGTGAGCGCGGCCCCGAGGACGCGAGCAACGAGGGAACACATTTAAAAGGCCGCTGTCTTCAGCGGCCTTTTAAATACGTGCGCCATCTCCGGGGC
>JBOIBL010000196.1:0-6124 GCA_050739495.1 Gammaproteobacteria bacterium
GGCATCCACATCTTCGCCGCCCGGTGCCGAGATCACGACTTTCTTCGCGCCGCCAGCCAGATGCGCCGAGGCCTTGGCCTTGCTGGCGAACAGGCCGGTGCATTCCAGCACCACGTCGGCACCGACATTGCCCCAGCCGATCCTGGCCGGATCGCGTTCCGCGAACACCCGGATGCGGTCGCCGTTCACGATCATGTGATCGCCTTCCACCGCGACTTCGCCGGGAAACCTTCCGTGCGCCGTATCATGCCGCGTCAGGTGTGCGTTGGTGTTGGCATCGCCAAGATCGTTGATGGCGACGATCTGCAGTTCCTTGTTGCGCTTGCCTTCATACAAGGCACGCAGCGTGTTGCGTCCGATGCGGCCGTAACCATTGATGCCAATCTTGATCGCCATGACGTTTATCCCTCCAGATAACTCTCAGAATCAGGAAACAACCTTTTCACGCTGCAACATGGATTCGACATTGTGCAGCACATTGTCGAGCGTGAAACCGAAAAATTCGAACAGGTCCTTGGCCGGTGCCGATTCGCCATAGCGATCGATACCGATGATGCGGCCGCGTTCGCCGACGTAACGATGCCAGCAGGCCGTCACCCCCGCTTCCACTGCCAGGCGCGCAGTCACGCGCTTCGGCAGCACGTATTCGTGCCAGTCACGATCCTGCGCGTCGAACACGCTGGTGCACGGCATCGAGACCACGCGCACCGCGACGTCCTGCTCTGCCAATCGTTTGGCGGCAGCGACTGCCAATGCGACTTCGGAACCGGTCGCAATGATGATCGCATCCGGATCGCCGTCGGTATCGAGCAGGATGTAGCCGCCGCGACGGATATCGCGCACCTGCGCGGTGACGCGCGGTTGATGTGGCAGATTCTGGCGCGAAAGCGCGAATGCAGTCGGACCGTTGCGACGTTCGATCGCCGCCTGCCAGGCCACCGCCGTCTCCACGTCATCGCAGGGCCGCCACAGCTCCATGCCCGGCATCAGCCGCAGACTGGCCAGATGTTCGATGGACTGGTGCGTGGGGCCGTCTTCGCCGAGGCCGATGGAATCGTGGGTATAGACGAAGATGCTGCCGACCTTCATCAGCGCCGCCATCCGCAACGCGTTGCGCGCGTAGTCAGAGAAGGTCAGGAAGGTTCCGCCATAGGGGATAAATCCGCCATGCAGGACGATGCCGTTCATCATCGCTGACATGCCGAACTCGCGGACACCATAGAATATATAGTTGCCGCCGAAATCCTGGCGGCTGATGCCGCGTGAGCCTTTCCACCAGGTGTTGTTGGAGCCGGTGAGATCGGCGGAACCGCCTATGAGTTCGGGCAACACCGGTGCCAGACCGTTAAGCGCGAGTTCCGACGCCTTGCGGGTCGCGATCTCCGCGCCCTGCTGGGTCACACTTTTCACGAACTGTTCGGCTTGCGTCGCCCAGTTTTGCGGCAACTCACCACGCATCCGGCGTGTGAATTCCACGGCCAGTTCCGGGTAGGATTTTTCGTAACCGGCGAACAATGTGTTCCAGTTATCTTCGAAAGCCTGACCCCGCTTACGCGCATCCCAGCCGGCGTAATACTCGGCGGGAATCTCGAATGGCGCGTAACTCCAGTTCAGTTGTTTGCGGGTCAGCGCGACCTCGTCCTCACCCAGTGCTGAACCATGCGCGGATTCCTTGCCCTGCTTGTTGGGGGAACCGAACCCGATGATGGTCTTGCAACAGATCAGCACCGGCTTGTCCGTCACTGCCCGTGCCGTCTCGATGGCGTGTTTCACCGCCGCGGCATCGTGACCGTCCACCGCCCGCACTACATGCCAGCCATAGGCTTCGAACCGTCCCGGAGTATCGTCGGTGAACCAGCCGCGCACTTCGCCATCAATCGAGATGCCGTTGTCGTCGTAAAACGCGATCAGTTTGTTGAGCCCCAGAGTCCCGGCCAGCGAACAGGCTTCATGCGAGATGCCTTCCATCAGGCAACCATCGCCCAGGAATACATAGGTGTAGTGATCAACCAGCTTGAAGCCGGGTCGGTTGAACCGGGTTGCGAGCGCCTGCTCGGCGATAGCCATGCCGACCGCGTTCGCCAGACCCTGACCGAGTGGGCCGGTGGTGGTTTCGACGCCCGGGGTCAAGCCATGTTCCGGATGCCCCGGCGTCTTCGAGTGCAATTGCCGGAAGCGCTGCAACTCGGTCATCGGCAGGTCATAACCGGTAAGGTGCAGCAACGCATACAGCAGCATCGAGCCGTGCCCGTTGGAGAGTACGAAACGATCGCGATCCGCCCACTTCGGGTTGGCCGGGTTGTGCTTCAGGTAATCGTTCCACAGCACCTCGGCGATATCCGCCATGCCCATCGGGGCACCCGGGTGGCCGGATTTGGCTTTCTGTACCGAATCCATGGCAAGCGCCCGGATGGCATTGGCGAGTTCGCGACGGGAAGGCATGGCAGACTCCGCGGGAAGGGCGCGTATTTTCGCTGATTAGCCGGGCAGTAACAACCCGCACCGGCGTCCGGTACCACGAAGTAAATCCATCCAAATCAGTTAGTTGCGAGAATTTCGGTCGATCAGGAAACGTAACGCGATACACGAAAATTTTTCATGCCGGGTTAAGATGCGGGTCGGTTTTGTACTGCAATGGTCCCTGACAAGCATGAGCACACCGTACTCCCATGCCTTCGACATCCGCTGGGCCGATCTGGATCCCAATGCCCATATGCGCCATACCGCTTACATGGATTATGCGGCGCAGGCGCGTGTCGGGTTTTTGGCCGCGGACGGATTCACCCTGGAGCGCTTCCAGAAACTGCGCCTCGGCCCGGTGCTGCTGCGTGAGGAAACCCAGTATCTGCGTGAAATCCGCGCCAACCAGCGCATCACCGTCACCACCGAAGTCAGCGGCCTGTCACCCAACCGCAAACACTGGCGGATCCGTCATCGCATCTTCAATCAGGACGGCGAGCTCGCCTGCATCGTCGATGTGCAGGGCGCCTGGCTGGATCTGGTCGCACGCAAGATCGTGCCGCCCCCGGCGGAACTCCTGCAGGCCATGGAGCAGGCGCCCCGCACGGAGGATTACAGCGAGTTCACACCACAGAAGCACACCTGAGTTCCGCTCATGCCCGATAACTTCTGCGCCGCGATGATCCGGCAAACTGTCTTAACGCGAAGGTGAGAGATAACAGCAGCAACCCCAATGGGGAGACCGCACCGCCCTTGCCGGATTGCTGGACTGTGATCGTCACCGTCGCGGTGTTGGATACCAGACTGCCATCGGATGCGTCATAGGTGAAACTGTCGGTACCTGTATAACCACTCGAAGGCGTGTACGTGAACGATCCGAGTTGGCTGTCGGTCAGTTTCACGGTGCCATGTTGTGGTTGGGAAAGTATCTGGAACACCACGCCTTGATCCAGGACACTCGATGCCGAAAGCGTACCCTGCAGGGTTTTGCTACTGCCTGTATCCAGCGTATAAGCGATATCGGCGGCAGTAATGCCTGCACCGCTATTCCCCGACAGCAACAGACTCGCAGTATCGTTATCCTGATCCGCACCAGCGATGTCATTGAGTCCATCGCCGTCAAAATCGGCGGTTGCCATATCCACGACGTCATGCCCCATGCTGCGCTCACTGCGCCCCGAGAAACCGCCCTTGCCGTCACCCCGTAACACCGTGACGGTCTCGTTCTGGGCACTGGCGGTGGCGATATCGAGATGTCCTGCGTTGACAATATCGGCGAGCGCAATGGTCTGAGGTTTATTGCCGACCGTGTATTGAGTCTGGGCGTCGAAACCGGCACCCGCATTATTCAGCAGCACGGATACATTGTTGGAACCGTAATTGGCAGTGACGATATCGTTGTATTTGTCCTCATTGACATCGCCGATCGCGATCGCATCGGGTTGGGAACCGACTGCATATTCACCGGCCAGGGTGAACCCGCCACTGCCGTCGTTGGTCAGCACCGCCACCTTGCCGCTCAGGTATTCGGCGACTGCGATATCCGGTTTGTTATCGCCGTTCAGATCACCGATCGCGACTGCATAGGGGGTATTCGAAACCGGAATCGCGACTGCTGTCGCGTAAGTATCGGGTCCGGTAGAAAGCAGGACGCTGACGGTATTGGAACCGGCATCCGCAGTCACGATGTCCTTATAACCATCGTTGTTCAGATCCCCTACCGCCACATCCACCGGGCTGGTACCGACCGCGTAATCCGTGCGCTGGCCCAGTACGCCGGCGCCGGTACCCTCCAGCACGGTGACCGAGTTGTCCCGCGTGTTGACGGTAACCACATCGGTATTGCCATCCTTGTTGAGGTCGGCTGCGCGCACACGCCGCGGGCCGTCACCCACTGCAAAGTCGTTATGCACACCAAAGGTACCATCACCGTTGCCGAGCAACAGACTGACCGTACTGTCCAGATTATTGGCTGTAACAAGATCGGTCTGTCCATCGCCATTGAAATCGCCGGCAGCCACGCCGGTGGGCGAACTACCGACAGTATAAAAATAGGGGCCGCCCAGTTCGAGCGCACGTGAACCGTCCAGAATCACGATATTGCTCGATGAGGCACTGGCGCACACGAAATCCGGTACGCTGCCAGTCACCTGGGAAAGCACGGCCATGCTGTTGAACGCCTCTCCGGTAGTGAAATCCGCGCGCTGCAGGAAATTGCCTGCTGCGGTGGTTTCAAAAACACTCACCGCAGTATCAGATGAATAACTGACCACGGCATCCGGATAACCGTCGCCGTTCACATCCAGCATCAGCAAATTGACGGCACCATTGGGGATGGAAACCTGCTTGATGTCGCAACTGGTGGAACTTGGACAGGTGTCATCCAGCGTACCAGTCGAGCTCCCCAGTAGCGCCCACAGCTCACTGTCATTGGAATCAACGCCGACCACATCCAGATTTCCGTCCCCATTGATGTCAGCCAATGCGACGGCGGTGCCTTTGTATTGCGGATTATAGGTAGTGCCTGTCTGGAAAACTCCGCTGCTATCGCCGAGCAGGACCATGACCTTGTCGCCACCGACTACGATGTCAGGTTTGCCATCCTTGTTCATGTCCCCGATCGCAAGCGATGTCGGAGCATTGACCACGGTTACCTGAGTCGCGGTCTTGTAGCTGCGGGCACCTTGACCGAGCAGGATACTGATACTCGCGGAATCATAATTGGCGGTAACGATATCCTGATTGCCATCGCCGTTGAGATCGGCGATCAGCAAAGCGACCGGATTATTCCCGATCACGGCCAAAGTCCTGAGGGAACCGAATTTGCCGGTGCCGTCGCCATACAGGATGCTCACGGTATCGTCAGTCGAATTAACGACGACGATATCCAGGTTGCCATCACCATCCATATCCGCAATCCTGATGTCTTCCGGTCCATTGCCGACCGAATAACTGACTCGCGGTTGATAACTGCCGTTACTCTTGCCGAGCAACACACTCACACTGTCAGAGGCAAAATTAACGGTGACCACATCGGGGATGCCGTCCTTGTTCAGGTCTGCGACCGTCACTCCCAATGGCTCATTACCGGTCTGATACACCGTGGTTTCCGGTGACAACTGCACGTCGCTCGCATGGCTCGCACCAGCTGCCGCGAACAATACCAGGCCGCATAACGGATAAGACATGAATGCTGAGATACGGAATAAGACATGCAGCCTGGCCATCAGGATTCTCCAGTAGTTTTTACCGTGCGACAAGCAACAAATCGTAAATGACAGATAGCCGGGCAAACGTTTCCGGGGTGTAACGATCGGTAACAGATTATTTCTAGCCGGTGGCAGCACCGCTCCTGCTTTGAACCAAAAACCGGGGAAGCCCTTTCGCCTGCCGGGGATTGGATACCGGGAAACCGGAGTTCACATGCAAGCGTGCAGGAAACATTTTGTTACAACTGTTGCTGTGCCGATGTCGTGGGTATGGTTAGACTATGTCCCCATGAAAGAGAGCGCCGCCAGAATCCTCATCGTGGATGACGACATCCGCACCTCTGCCTTGCTGGAGCGCTACCTTGCCGACCAGGGTTTCACCGTGCACACCATGGGGAATGGGCGGCGCCTGGAACAGGTCTTGCATGAGCGGCATGTGGATCTGGTGGTACTCG
>JBOIBL010000197.1:0-5464 GCA_050739495.1 Gammaproteobacteria bacterium
TCATAGCGCTGAGCGACGATGGAACTGCCAAAGCTCACCAGATTCGGTACCGTGATGTTTTCCACATGATCCTTGCGGCTCAGCACCTGCCAGGACAGGGTTGTTTCGGTCCCGTCCGGTGCCACCAATACCGGCACCAACGTATCGACATACACGTTGTCATCGGCGGTCCCTGTTACTTGGAAGCTGTCACCCGGCATCACGGACAACGCCTGCGCCGGCGCAGTCATCTGGATATGCGGAGGCTCCTTGTCATCGAGTATCTGAATCTGTAACAGGGCCTGGCTCGTCTGCCCCGAATCGTCGGTCGCGCGTACGCCAATAATGACAGGAGACTGTCCTGCGCCGGGGTTGTGCGGCACTCTCATCCCGGCACTCAGCGGCGCTGCTGCTGCAATCGCTGTCGCGATGTCAGAGGCGCTGAAAGTCTTGTCAAAAATATCTGTACCACCCTGTGCGACAAAGAACGTGGCCGAATTGACTTTGTTGTCATCCGACACATAAGCGGACATGGTGAACGATTCGCCCTCCACCATCTGAGAACCTGCCGCAGGCGCACGGATCGTCACTTGCGGGGGCGTATCCGTGGTAACGGCGTACTGCCAGGTGCTGACACCCTCATTGCCATAGATGTCGACCGCATGGGCTTCCAATTGCAACTGACTGGAACCCGAAGGCACTGTCAGCGTAAAGGAACCGGTTGCGGTCGCACCACTGACATTCTGACTATTGACCGTGGTGCCATTCAGGAGGAAGTGTACGGAAGCGAGCGAGGAATCGTCCGAAGCACGCCATTGGATCGTGACCTGATGTCCCTGATACAGCGTTGTGCTTTGGGTGGGTTGCAATATACCCAGCAACGGTTTGTTGGTATCAGTCTGTATCGGGACCTGGATTTCGTATGCAGCTGCATGATCCGATGATTTATGACCGCGATCGTCAGTGGCCTTCAGAACCACTCGCAGAGTATGTGTCGCATTGCTGAGATTCAACGAGGCGAGATCGATATCGAATGTGCCTTCCACCGTGGCACCTGGCACCAGACCAGAACTGGAATCGAGGGTATGGGTTACCGCCGGTGAGGCGCCTCCATCCACGTAAATCGCAGCGTTCAAAGACGAAACCGCGCGGTCGTCGTGTGCTTGCACATCCAACAGCACTTTGTCGCGTGAAAAATAACTGTCGCGATCGGTCTTGGCGCCAGCGATCACCGGATCCTGGTCGCCAACTACGGTGACGATCACCTTGCTGGTGGATGCATTGCCGGTGCCGTCGGTGGCCGTAATCTGTACAGGATACTGGTCATACTGGGTGTTGGCCGCGTGCGAATACAGCGGCACCTTGACCAGTTTGAAAGCCGAAAAAGCGTGGACCGCACCCGGCACTTGCTGCGGTGGGAAATCGTCGCTGCTGAGTACGTCGTTCATGTCGCCGGTCAGGACGTAATCAGTGCCGGATTTCTTGACGCCCCGCAACTCGAGCTTGGTAACACCAACATTGTCGTAGCCGGTGGCCTTTAGTGTGATCAGGCTGTCTTCCACGACCTGGGTGAGATCTTTACCCGCATCCGTACCGGTCACCGGTGGCGACACGATATTAACCACCGGCGCTGTTTCATCCTTGCCGAGTGTCACCTGCACCGGCACGCTATCGGTTTGCTGACCGGCCGTATCAAATGCGGCTGCCTTCAGTGTCAGAGTCTGCTCGGTACTGATACTGGCCGCGCTCTGGTAATCGACGCTATAGGGAGAACTCGAGTCGGAACCGACCAGATGCCCGTCGACGTAAAAATCCACCCGAGTCACGCCGACGTCGTCCGCCGCATTGGCACGCAGTTCAATAGTCTGACACGATACGAGTTGGGTACCCGGGGTTGGATAACTGAGCGCAACAGAGGGCGGCTGATCGGTCTGTACCGGCAACTTCACCAGGTTCGACAATGAGACCTGTTGTCCGAAATCGATGATCTGCGCCTGCAGTCGCAGCGTGGTCCCCAGCTCGTCGGCCGTGACCGGGATCGTAAAGCTATGAGTGGCGGATTGAGCTGCCGTCGCATCGACATACTGGTTATTCGGATCCGAGTAGTGAAACTGCCCGACACTATTGCCGTTCAACATCAATGTGATGTCAGCTCCAACCGGTAGCGTGTCGTCGCTGAACTGCAGATTTGCAGTGACCGATTGGCCGACACTGACTGTCTTGCCGGTTGCTGGGGACGTAATCTGGATACTTGGCGCAGTATCTTTTATGACCCGGATCAGACGGGATGGGGTCTGGGCGCTGCCACCATTGTCGGCGTGCACTTCAGCATAGACGGCCAGACTGGTTTCGTCAGTCGAGGTATGCGGAACCGTGGTATCGAATTGCCACAATTCGTAGGTGTCGTTGCTCGTCGAGCCATCCGCATTGATATCCTGACGCTGCTCCAGACGCGGGAAATTCGCCGACCCGACTTTGGTCCCATCCAGGAAGAAATCCACGTATGAAATGTGCGTCGATTCGCCTCCGGGATCCAGCTTATGCGAGACGCTGAACCGCATCGGCGTGCCTTCCACCGCACGCTGATTATCGACCGGCATTTCGAACTGGGTTGCCGGCACGGTCTTTTCCGTCTTCGGTTGCACGGCCACCGTCACTGTCGCTGGGGCACTGGCTTGTCCGGCACTGTCAACAGCAACCGCCTGGAACGCAAGATTCTGGTTCACCAGTTGGTCGGTGGTTTGCAAGGTGATCTGATAAGGCGGCTTCTGCACGGTGCCGACAGGCGCACCACCCATGGTGAATTGCACCTGATGTACTGCCACGTCGTCACTGGCATTGGCAGACACGGTGATGGTATCGCCTACCTGAACCGAGGTCGGTGCACTTAGCGTGACGGTCGGCAAAGCGTCTTGTGCTGCAACCGGAATTGTCACTTTAATATCGGGCTGGGTCTGGAGACCGACCGTTACCGGAATCGGTGTACTGCTCGGGATAATGGTATGTGCGGTGACGTTGCCTGTGTTGTCCACGTCGAGTATGCCGCTACTGCCCGCACCGGCCGAATAATTCAGAGTGAATTGCGAGCTGATTTCAGTGCGGGAGCCGTCATCGAAGATGGCATAAATCTTCGGCAACGCCACCTTGCCATTCAGGTGATCCAGCACGAACTGGCCGTTCGCATTCAGACCGTCGGTCTGCAGGCTGGTCAACTGCCGGGTGAGATCGACTGTTACCGGAATTTCTACCGATGACAATCCCGGATACGAAACCGTAATATTCACAACTTGCCCGTCGGTCGCTTTAAGCGGATAAACCACACCCTCAGTGGTCACGCTGACCAGATCGGGTCGCGACGAGGTATACGTAACGCCCATACCTGCGCCAGCCAGCGCGGTAGGTCCGCGGAACTGGAAATCCACGGTCGGAACGACCGTCGCGGTCTGCAACAGGTTATTGAAGACGATCGAATCCGGCGCGGTGGTCAAACTACTCGCCTGCTCGACAACGTCATTACCGGTAAATGCGAGCGTGGAATAGGTTTGCTGATTGCCCGAGGCATCGACAGCAGTCAGATCCACCAGCACCACGCCGTCGTGAGCGATTTGATCAGCCGTCAGGCTCCCGGTTACGGGCAGTGCCAGCGAGAACGTACTGTTGTCGTCGCTGGTCGAGTAGACCCGGACCGTACCATGACTGTCGGCGAAAGCGCTGTCTTCCGCTTTCGAGACCACGCCACCCGCGGCTCTCAGATCCGATGCCCGCAATCCGACCACCGAGAACCCGACATACGACATATCCACATCGTCGCTGGCCTGGGCCTGGACGATGAGGTATTGCTGGCCACTGAGGTTCTGCAGGGATACGTTCTGGAACGTCAGCTGGGGCGGGTTCGAATCGGCATCAAAGTGCTCCCCATACGGAAGCGACGTCCCGTCCCGGAAATGCAGCACAGCTTGGGGATCGAAGACCCCTGTACCGCTCCCGGAAAAGTCGAGTTCGCAACCCGTCGCGGACCCGTCTATACGGGAAGCATCGGCCGGTGAATAACTCTGCTGAAAATCGCCAGCGGTGATATCTATGGAAGTGAGATCGGTGCAATCGGAAATCGTCAGGGCGTAGGCAGCCGCATCCGTACCGGCAGCAATAGGCGCGGTCGCGCGTATGTCCACCTGCACATCCGTTGCCGCGGCTGCTGTATTCAGCATCCCAGCCAGAATCAGAATCATCACGCCCGTCGCAGACAGGCGCCCTTTCCCCAATGCCACTCGTACCCCGAGAAGGTTTTTGTTGTTACACGTCCCTGCTCGCTGCGACCTCGGAGAAGCAGCAAATAGCAGATGACATTAACAGGGTGTCGTAATACCGTGTAATTTAAGGAAATATACGGCAATCGTCCCTGAATCTCATGGAATTTCTAGACTAGATCCCCTTCTGTTCCTCACATCCCTTTAATCTGAGCCTGCGAGGTTATCAAGACCCATCAGGCTTGCCAACCCATATGGCCAATAAAATTATGTCGGAATTGGCAGATATTCACGCCTGTACAATATAAAAGAGGGCCTTGCGGCCCTCTTTTAATCTTCAACTTTAAGTAACCAAATCAGGCAGCGTCGACCGCCTTCATGCTGAGCCGGATACGGCCCTGCTTGTCGACCTCCAGGACCTTGACCTTGATGACGTCGCCTTCGGCGAGCTTGTCGCTGACTTTCTCGACGCGCTCATCCGAGATCTGCGAGATGTGTACCAGACCGTCACGGCCCGGCAGGATGCTGACGAAAGCACCGAAATCCATCAGCTTGACGACCTTGCCCTGATAGATGCGGCCGACTTCGACATCGGCAGTGATGTCTTCGATACGCTTGCGTGCGGCTTCGCCTGCGGCCTTGTCGACCGAGGCAATCTTGACGGTACCGTCATCTTCGATGTCGATGGTGGTGCCGGTCTCTTCGGTCAACGCACGAATCACCGCGCCGCCCTTGCCGATCACATCGCGAATCTTGTCCGGATGAATCTTCATGGTGATGATACGCGGCGCGAATTCGGAGAGTTCGGCACGCGGGGTGTCGATGACTTCCTTCATCTTGCCGAGGATGTGCAGACGACCTGCATTGGCCTGGGCCAAGGCAGCCTGCATGATCTCCTTGGTGATGCCGTCGATCTTGATGTCCATCTGCAGCGCGGTGACGCCCTCGGTGGAACCGGCGACCTTGAAATCCATGTCGCCCAGATGATCTTCGTCACCCAGGATGTCGGTCAGCACGGCGAATTTGTCGCCTTCCTTGATCAGGCCCATCGCCACACCGGCCACCGGCGCTTTCAACGGCACACCGGCATCCATCAGCGAGAGGCTGGTGCCGCACACGCTTGCCATGGAGCTCGAGCCGTTGGACTCCAGAATCTCCGACACGACGCGGATCACGTACGGATAGGTTTTCATGTCCGGCATCACAGCCTGCACGCCGCGCTTGGCGAGGCGACCATG
>JBOIBL010000198.1:0-11344 GCA_050739495.1 Gammaproteobacteria bacterium
GCTTACAAGGACAGTAGGCACGAGGGTATGTAGACGCGTCTCGGCAGCGTCAAGCAAGAATTCCATTGGCGAGGCTTGTCTGAACGACTGGTAGGATCCCAAAAGCCTGCTGTCGATTCCAGTAAAATGAACGGATGTAACGGACTCGGAGTCATCGTTCCTGCGTCGAGCTGTGTCTTTTATAAAAAATACACCGAGACATTCCAAGTAACGGGTGAGTAACCTCTTGATAGTGCTCGGGCTCTTCTGTGGTAAGGAACAACCATTGATTCGCCAATTTAGCAGCAGGCATATGGTTGCCGGATCCGGAAACCATCTTCGAAATGCTTGCCTGTCTTCAGGAAAGTCTGGCTTTAATTCGTAATCGACCCACACAAGATCTTCAAATGTCGAAAGATGTGTTTCGATTGAAGTAAAGAAATTCGAAACCAGATCACGGCTCAACAATCCTCCAAAAACAATAGCTGAAAATAGTAATTGCGCAGCTTGGAACTCGAGCACAGTCAATTCTTGTGGCGACCGAACCCGTTTCTTGTTTTTATCATCACGCCATTCAACCCCAATTCGGAAACTATCAAGCATTCTCTTGTCTTCCAGAACTTGGTTATGCCTCCGAATAATTTCGGAGAGTATGCCTGTCCTGGAAAATGTTTCTGGCCGGAAAACAGATGGTGGGCGGGGAGCATTTATAATTTGAGGCGGAAATTGCTCTACCTTCCATCCAAGTGTATTGGACCCTTCGAGCAGAATGTTCGTTAATACTGAATGTGCCCAACGTACCTCATCGATCCCACCCTTATTAGCAGAAAGCGCGGAGACCAGCCGATCGATCTTTTCCGCCGATATGATTAAGTCTGGAGTTGCCGCCAGTAATTCAGGCGCTTCATGAAGGAGTATCGCGCGTGCCCTATTGTGTGCAGTTTCGCGTCTTCGAGCACGATTCCGCTTACGTGAGGCGATACCCCCAAGAGGATTAATGGCGTCGGAATGTGTCATTTGAGAAGTTATTCAGTCATACCTTTTATGAACTTCAAACCCATCTGTTCCAGAAGCAGAAGCATGGGTGCATCTATCGCGCGTCGAAGCATGGTAGGGCTGATACCCGAATATCTGCCGTAAGGCTCTTCTCCCAGGGCGCCATGTCCCAATAGCGCATCGACGAAGGTGCCCGCGACGCCAAGTTCCCGCAGCCTTGTTCTAAGGTAGTGTCGTTGTGCATTAAGGGGAAAGGGGTAGTCAGACCCGAGATAGCCTGCAAGGCGCCCCGGAGTGACAGGCACCGCACGTCCATTCTCCATATAGAATAACCATGTCTCCGGCATGATGTGCAGTTCATGGTCATCCATGAACTTAAGGAATGCAGAACGGTGTTCTGAGTAACTACGAAACTGTCTTAGCGTGATCCCTTGGAGCGGAATAACGCGCGAGGTCGCATAACCATCAGACTCTTTTTCTGCCACCCCTAGAAAGCCCGCCTGCGGATCAATTAATTCAACTTCTATTGGGTCGCGTACCGCTCTTAATCCCGCTGTCCATAATCCGATCAATGTGGTATATGTCGTCAGTCCATTATGGAATTCTAGAGCGCGAGATTTTCCCCGCCGACCACGAGCGATCCCAACCGTTCGCTTGATAATAGCGCTAAATGTTTGATTAACAGATTGGTCGGTAGGGCAGCCAGCACTCCCGATATAAACAGGGTCATCACTAGAGTCGCCTGGCTTCCAGGACCAGTGCAGCTGGGTGTCGATGAATGCTTTTGACCATATACGGATATAAGTATTGACCAGGTTATGCGCCATTGGGCAATAGTAATACATGCGTGCTGACGCGCCGCCCGCGTCTTCGCGAAACGAAAAAAAGCGCCGTCGGCTTGGTCCTTTGTGGTGTCTGCGACCATACGTTCTATGAAACTTGAAACACGCTTCAGCGTAAGTCGCGAACCTGTTTTTGAATTTAGCTGTTGGAAAATTACTGTTAATTTGCGAGCGAGGTGATAGCTTGTGCCGCTAAATAGATGTCCTCCAATCAACTTCCTCGCTGCCTTGGTGAGTGGATCTACTCCAGGAAAGTTAACGGGAATCGGGATCGCCAACCATTGGGATGGACGACGAAAGTGGCTTCTTGCCTGTTCCGGCGGGGTATAGGCATCTTTCAACTTAGGCGCTGGCAAGCACCACGAAAGTGGTTCTAAGACAAGAATGGGTGAATCAATTTCTGTGTCTGTCGGTGGTGAGGCAAAAACTTTAATTTTCTTAGCGCTCTCGATATCCAATCCAGCGAGAACCATCGCAGTTAAAAGCAGGACCGCCAGTTGTTGTTTTTTGACATTTTGGTTTATGAGCAGCCAATGCGTCAGGGATTCGATATCCAGTAGTTGCAATCGGTCACTCGCGAACGGAAGTTGTTGCGCCGCCGTCGTCATTGCACGTAGTCGCGTTTTGGCCTGAATGACCCGCTCTCTTTCCGAGGGTGTTTGGTGCTTGAGTGTAATGGCGACATGCGTACGAGCTGGTGCTTCACGTATAGGCGCGGCTCCTGCTTGAATCCGTTGGCTCCTGTCCCTGCTATCAAGCCGGTTGACGGCAAGTTTCGATGCTTGGAAAGTACTGTCCGGCTCGTATTCACGAGGGATGCCTCGGCGGCTTGAATCGCCAACGTGCCGCCTTTGCCGAGGTTTTGCAGTATTTGTTGCGAACGCGATCAGACGACTCAGCCCTCGAAACAGTCGAATGGCTTCGACCTGTGTATCGGGTACTGACTTCAGGGACTCATCAATATTCATTTTTACGAGTGTCAAATTGCCCAGAGAGGCGGGTATGCAGGTCTCTGCCACGCGCCGCAAGTCACCATTTGCGAAGATTCGGCGGACACAGAGACCGGCCTCACGAATCGTGGATGCGAACGAATTCCGATTCTTTACAGGCAGAAGACAGGTAGCAACTAAAAATATGGCTTGGCTTCTAAGCGCAACATCCGCAATCTCCTGAGTCGGCTGATGCCAAAGAGCTGCGAAGACTGGGTGCTCGGTTATCCATCCGCGGAGCTGACGATCGGACGACTGGTTGGCTTCATTTGCCCGTTTTGGCGAAGCCTTGCTGCCGGGGACCAATTTGATTCCATCGATTAGCCAGGACGGGGTGTCCGCCAAACGGTCTAGAAGAGGCAGGATCTGCGGTAGCGTCGCAAAGACGGCGGATAAGCTGCCCCTCCTGTCCGGAGGGTCAATGAGATGTAATACCCGCGCCAACGGGGCAACTTGGTGCTTATCGGCGGCCCCGGTTGAGCCAATTTTTGTCATTCCACGAAACGTCTGAAGCAGGTTTTGATACTGTAAAATATAGTCGATACATTACAAAATGGGTCTCGGAGGATATAACGTGGGGTAAAAAGGCGTCAGATCTGAAATTTGAAAATGCAAAAAAAGATCGAAAAAACAATAAGATACAGATTAATACATTGTAAGATATACAAGGCAATTTAGACTACGAACCAGGGGGTCGGGAGTTCGAATCTCTCCGGGCGCGCCAGAAAGCAAAGGCTCACCATAAATGGTGAGCCTTTTTTATATTTGGCCGGAGAGGTTCGAACTCCCGACGCTGTGATGGGTGTAGTTCGACAAAATCGTAAGGAACGATTTTGAACCGCCGGAGGCGGGCCCCGCAGGGGCGGCGGGCAGGGAAAGCCCGTCGTAATCTCTCCGGGCGCGCCAGAAAGCAAAGGCTCACCATAAATGGTGAGCCTTTTTTATTATGGGTTTCCATAATGCGGGCGGCGAATGCCTTGCTGATACCCCGAGAAAATGCATGACTGGTGTGGTTGCTTAATGTCCGCTATAAATATGCCACGACATTCACAGGGGATCACCATGAAAAAGCATGCGCGAGTCTGGGGCGTCTTGACCTTCGTGCTTACCTTGTTAACCGTGTTACCGCTTGCAGCACAGGCAGATGTGACCGTGGTGCGGTTTACACATTTTGACGAAGTGACCGGAATCACATCGCATGATTCCACCACCACCGATTACATCCAGGGGGATCGCAAGCGCGAGGAGAACCTCAGGAAGTTTACTGGCGCGGTATTGGGTGCCTGGCAACGCTTCAGGCACGAAGACAACGGTGCACCCAGTGTGGATATCTACAATGTTGGCGATAACAAACACTACGAACTGGATCCCAACAAGAAAACCTACAGTGAAGAACCGTTGTACCAGCCGCCACAACCCGGTGAGCAGGAGAATTCCAGGAGTAACTCCCGTGATCAGCAGCAACAAAAGCAGGATAGCGATACCAAGATCACCAAGAACGAATTCACGGTGAAAGCGACCGGCAAGAAGAAGAACCTGAATGGTTTCGATACGACTGAGTATCTGGTGACCTGGGATCTGGAGACGGAGAACACCAAAACCGGTGAGAAAGGCAAGAGCCTGATGACCACGGATCTTTGGAATTCCATGGACTCTTCATTGGCCAAGGCGCATGCCGAAGAAGCTGCATATAACAGTGCTTACCTGAAACTGATGCACGTGCCGTCCGATTCGGCGGAGATACAGCAATACGGGTTTGGCACCATGCGTTTGAATGGTGAAGACCAGAAGAAATTTTTCGACAAGCTGCATACCATCAAGGGTTATCCGGTATCGACGGATGTGACCTGGCAGACCGCCAGTACCGATGCGAACGGCAAGCCAAAGGTGGATACCAAGGATGAGCAGCCGCATGAGAGCGTGGACAGTGCCATTGGCAGCTTATTCGGTGCACACAGCAAACAGGACGACAGCAAGAAAACCAACAGCAACGGCATGACGACGATATTCAGTTCGCATATCGAGATCAAATCAGTGCATACCGGTTCCCTGGATAAAACACTGTTTGTGGTGCCGAAGGATTACAAGACCGACTGAAATATACCCGGGCCGGGATAGTCGGTATGCCAAGATGCAAGGCTCATCAGTCATGGTGGGCCTTTTTCTTGAACCGGACTTTCGTAAGTAATTACCTACAAAGACTGACAGTGGCGCCTGACACGAGCAGCGGACGCCGGCTGGGAGCCAAAAGTTTAAGGGTTAGTTAGATTGACATCGGTATGGCAGGGAAGCTGGCTGTGCATCAAATACTTGAAAGACTCCGTGATCAGGCGCCTGAGCCGGTGCCCTCGTCTCTGGTTGCCGGATATTACGAATATGCCGACAGCTGGAACGACCGGGCGATATACCTGCGCGTGCACTATGTGCCGTTACGGGCTCTGCATGTCGAGCTTTATATTGATTTCTCGAAGCCGGAGGCAGATGTCGGGATCAGGGTAAGTTTGGGCATGATGGCGGCGCGCTTCATGTCTCTGATAAACCCGGAACATTTGGGCTGGCCGTGTCACGGCCAGGGTGTCGGCACCCTGCTGGCGAATTGTACGGTGGCATTCCTGCAGGCGATCTATCCGCCTCAGGCGCTGCTCACCGGCTGGGCCCCGCCGCTGGATTCTCTGTTCGATGAAGAGGGCGATCGGCTCAGGCAACGGCGTTGCGAATTCTGGGCACGCTTCGGTGTAATGCTGGATGAATACAACATGTTCGATGTGAAGATCGGCGACCTCATCGTGGTCGATGATGGCAAGAGCTGTCTGGAATATTTCCCGCGCGTGCTGCCGGTCTCGGCTTTCAGGCATGTCGGTATCAGGGCACGAAACTTCCCGGTTCCGGGTGGTGTAGACGACGAAAGCAGCCTGTGGCTGGGTGACCTCAGGGAGCGATGGTAGCAACTATTTGGAAGCTCGGTTTCCGATAGGGACGGATTAAAATAAGTCGGGCGGGCGTCCCAAGACTGGATAGGGTCGTCAGGCCCGCATCCCGCTCCTGCTTGTGTTAGTTTCTTCCCATGGTACAAGTGGATGTCACGGCTCTGGTAGCCATGCTCGAGGACGGCCGCGTGGACGTGGAAAGCGTCGGTGCGTTCTGGCAACAAGTGCGTCGGGCCCGGGTGCCGGGCGCCAGGCAACCGGTAGTGGCCGTCCCCGTCACGTTTCATCTGATAGGCGAGCTGCGGAGTGTCGCCTATGCTCAGTTGCTGGCCGGTCCCGGCCTGCAGGAAGCCCACGATCACAGCCCCCAGGCAAATCTGGTGTGGCATCAGCGCAGCAGTAAGCTGCCGCCGCTGGCGTTTGCTGAATTTGCACTGCCGGTACTGGGGGTATTCTGGACCGGAGGTTCGGATGCCTCGGCACAAGCATTGGGGAACAGATTGCTGGAAACCCTGGTCAGCGAGATTCCGCATCCCGAATGGGAGCTGGAACAGCAATTTGGCACCAGCCTGGAGCGGGTCTTTGCACGTCTCGCCGAGGCCGAGTATCTGGAAGCGGGGGCGACCCTGCGTTCTACCCAAAAATAGCCGACTGAACCGAATCACACTTTCCGATGTCGAACTGGCCACAGTTTCCATTCACACCAGGCATCCGCAAAGGGGCTGCCGGATTCACCGCAGGAGTATGGTCATGCTGCGCATAGTTTCCTTGTTTTCCTATGTGGTCTTAACGGGCCTGTTACTGGTTGCGCCACTCTCCGGCTCGGCACAGCCAGTCCAGGATCTGTCGCCCTTGTATGCGCAATTGAATTGGCGTCAGGTCGGTCCGTTTCGCGCGGGCTGGTCGACCATGGCGGTCGGTATCCCGTCGCAGCCCAACACCTTTTACTTCGGCGGGGCCGATGGCGGAGTCTGGAAAACCAGCGATGCCGGTTTGACCTGGCAGCCGCAGTTCCAGCAACAGAATTCGATTTCCATCGGTGCGCTGGCCATTGCACCGTCCAATCCCGACATCATTTACATCGGTACCGGCCAGGTGGCTGCGCGTTATGACATTGTCGGCGGTGACGGCATGTATCGTTCCGCCGATGCTGGCAAGACCTGGACGCATATCGGACTGGACGATTCACGGCACATCGGCCGTATCTGGATCGACCCCAAGGATCCGGACACGGTGGTAGTCGCCGCCGTCGGACATTTCTTCGGTCCCAACGACCAGCGCGGTGTGTTTCGCACCACTGATGGTGGCAAGCATTGGCAGAAAGTCCTGTTCACCAACGCTGAAACCGGCGCAGTTGATCTGGTGGCCGACGACGCGCACCCACAAGTGATGTTTGCAGCTATGTGGCAGCAGCGTATGCATCCCTGGCTTGATTATTTCGAGCCGCAGGCGGGGCCCGGCTCCGGCATCTGGAAATCCAGCGACGAAGGCAAAACCTGGACTCGGCTGAGTGGACACGGACTGCCGACGGGTATCCTCGGACGCATTGGCCTGGCGGTTGCGCCGGGTAGCAGTGGCCGCATTGTCTATGCCACGATCTCCGTGGCCTCAGGCAAGCTGGGCGTGGACAACATATCAATCGGCGGTGGCTCTGGCCTCTACCGTTCAAGCGACGGCGGAGCCACCTGGCAGTTTGTCAATCACAGCGGCGAACTCGCCTCGAGTTACTTCGGGCGGCTTACGGTCGCGCCGAGCGATCCGGACACTGTGTACGTAATGGGCCGCTCGGTCCAAAAGTCCACCGACGGCGGCAAGACCTTCACCTGGTTCAAGGGCGCACCGGGTGGTGACGATTATCATTTCATGTGGATTAATCCTGATAATGACCATTACATGATGCTGGCCAGCGATCAGGGGTCGACGGTCAGCGTTGACGGCGGCCACACTTGGTCGAGCTGGTACAACCAGCCCACCGGGCAGTTCTACCACGTGGTGACAGACAACCAATTTCCTTACCGAATCTACAGCGGTCAGCAGGACAGCGGCACCGTCGAGACCGCGAGCCGCAGCGATTTCGGCGAAATTACCGAACGCGACTGGGCGCCGGTCGGCGGTGACGAACGCAGTTACGTGATTCCCGATTCCGGCGATCCGAATATTGTCTATGTAGGCGGTCTTGGCGGACACGTCTCGCGTTACAACTCGCTCACTCACCAGGTACAGAACATTTCCGCCTGGCCGATCTCGAGTTACGGCCAGCGTCCGACGACCGTCAGATATCGTTACACCTGGTTCTATCCGCTGGTCGCGGCGCCACACAAGGCGCATACCCTCTATCTTGCCTCGCAGGTGCTGTTCAAGACCACTGACGAAGGTATGAAGTGGAGCACCATCAGTCCCGATTTGACTGGCATCAACCCGGCGGCGGCAAAGAACTGCAACAGCAATGACATTAACGATGCAGAAGCCAAAGCCTGCGGCTATGGCGTGATCTTCAGCATCGCACCTTCGCCGCTGAAAGGTGACGAGATCTGGATCGGTACCGATGACGGTCTGATCCAATTGACACGTGACGGTGGCAAGCACTGGCAAAATGTCACGCCGAAAGGCCTGCCGCTGTGGGGGCGAGTGAACCAGATCGATGCGTCATCCATCGATCCCGCGACCGCATATGCTGCAGTGGATACGCATCGTAAAGGCGAGCCGGGGGTTTATATCTATCGCACCCACGACTATGGCCGGAGCTGGACGCTGATCAACAGCGGTATCGCCAAAGATCAACACGCATACGTGGTGCGTCAGGATCTCAAGGATCCGAAGCTGTTGTATGCGGGGACCAATGCTGGAGTCTATGTGTCGTTCAACGATGGTGATCGCTGGCAGCCGCTGCAGCTTAACCTGCCCACTGCCCGGGTCCGTGACCTCACTTTGCATGATGACGATCTCATCGTTGCGACCCAGGGCCGCGCGATCTGGGTGCTGGATGACGTGACGCCCTTGCGTCAAGCCACCGAGAAAGTACTGGATGCTTCCGCCCATCTGTTTGCGCCCGCCACTGCAATCCGGGTGCGCAATGATGTGAACAAGGACACGCCGTTGCCACCGGAGATTCCTGCCGGCCAGAATCCACCCGCCGGAGCAGTCATTGACTATTGGCTGGGTTCGCACGTAAGCGGCCCGGTCCAGTTGGCGATTTACGACGACAAAGGCGGACTGGTACGCGAATATGCCAGCAACACGGCAGCAGCCAAGTTGTCGGCCCAACAGTATTTCCCGTCCGGTTGGTTGTCTGCACCCGAGCAGCTGGATGCTGCAGCCGGCGCCCACCGTTTCGTGTGGGATCTGCGTTACCCGCGTCCCCATGCCCTGCAGTACGATTACTCGATCTCGGCAATCTTCGCCCGCGGTACGCCGATGGTGCCAGAGGGACCCCTGGTATTGCCGGGTCACTATACGGTCAAGCTGAGCGCTGGCGGACAAACATGGAGTCAGCCACTTACCGTGAAGTTGGATCCACGCGAACGGGTAGCGAACTCGGAACTCGTCAAACAGCAGGATCTGGCATTCAGGATCGGCAAGGTACTGGATGCGACCGCACGTACTCACGATGCGGCGGATGCCTTGCATCTCAAACTCAAAGCCCTGATGCCAAAACTCGCCGGCAAGCCGGCATTGCTGAAACAGGCGCAAGACCTTGATCAACGCGTTGTTGCATTGCAGGCCACCGCCAAGGAACCGTTGAATCTCGCTGCTGTAAACGCCGAATTGGCGTCGCTGGCGGCAGAGGTGAACGATGGTGACCGCGCCCCACCTGCACAGTACTTCGATGCCTACAAATTGTATGCAGGATACGCAGATAGCGATCTGTCGGCATGGCGTTCGGTGCAGGGAACCGCGTTACCCGCGTTGAATGCCGAGCTCAAACAACAGGGTATACCTGCCGTAAGATAATTCTTTCGGTCTTCAAACAATGCCAAAACGCCCGGTCAATACCGGGCGTTTTGTTTCATGTGGATGGATGCGAAGTGAATGGACGAATTAGTATGTCTTTTTGTAATAGACCTTGCGTGCATCCTCCACATAACGCAGACAGCCCAGCGCATGTCGGGCCTGATCGAGTAATGCCTGTTCCGGTGGTGTGTCTTGTCTGGAAGAATAGTCTGCGCAGCGTTTCCCTGCATGCGCCCACGCGATGTTGCTCTGGAAGTCCGACGTATTCATGAAAGTATAAGTCCGGTCCAACCAGGCATTGAGCCGATGTGATGTGTCATTAAAAACACTTACCGTCAACATCTGATGCCGGTTCCATTTGGCGGCTTTCTGATTGAAGGATTCGGTCTGTGCGGTAATGGCAGTTTTTTGTGCGCTGAGCTCGGTGGCATCGCTATTGACAAGCTGACTCTGTGCATTCAAGGCTCTGGCGCGGTTGTCGCACCAATTGACATGCCCAGTAGTGTTTTGATCGTTGTCGCTGTTGTTGCATCTTTCGCGCATCTCCTGGATGGCGTGGTTCTGTTTGGCAACATGCTGATCGTGCTCGGCTGTGGCCTGATTGTAAGCAGTCTGTTTGGTGTTGATGTCTCTGTTTTCCTGGTCGATGGCCTGTTTTTCCTGCATCAGATCGTGCTGGGCTTGTTCGGCTATCTGGTATTTGTGGGTCAGGGTCGTGCCTTCTGAAAACAGGCCGTTTATATCGCGATCAAGATGGTAGTTATAAGCAAATGCAGAGCCGCTGCTTATGCAGATGGTTATCAAGACGCAGCTTGAGAAGATGCGAAGTGTTATCGTCACGATGTTCCCTTATGCAGAATATCCTGATTGCAACCGCCAGTGTTTGAAGTATAAGTAGGCAGTAACCGGTCATCAAGCGTGGTGCTGAAATCCCAAGGAGACTGATTGCTCTTGCTGCAGAATGCGGATCCGTGATTTGAGAAGATTCCCTTAGCAAAATGCCCGGCGCAGGGCCGGGCATTCCGAGTTCATCTGAACTTGAACTTGATCTCAGCCGGTGCCTGCGATCTTCTTCAGGCAAGCCAGCGCCTTGACACTCATCTTGTTGACGCCCTCGATGTCCTTGGCGGGTTTCTCCACATCCGGGCAGCCGGCTTTCTTGGCGTAAGGCTGCACCGCCGGTGAGAGCAGGAACGTCCGTACCCGGTCGATCCAGGATTCTTCCTTGGTGAGCGCATTGCTGTAATCGTTGGAGGCTTTCGGTGCCTCGGTCTTGATATCCTGGGTTGCCTTGTTGTAGGCATTCGCCCGATCGTTGAAATCCTTTTGCCGCTGGTTCAGAACCTGAGGTTCCTTGTTGACCTGATCAATCAGCGCAGTGATCTGTGCCCGTTGTGCCTGGCATGCCTTGAACTCGTCAGGTTTCAGGTTCTTGTCCTTGTCCTGACACTTGGCCTTGTAGTCGGCGCTCTGCGCTTTCACGGCGTCCACCTGCTTCGTGTAAGCGGCGATATCGTCCTGCAGCTTCTTCTGGTCAGTGACCAGCTGCGGACCTTCGGCAGCAAGTGCCTTGTTCTTTTTTGTCACTGCTTCCTGCGCAGTTTCGGTGGTCCGGACATTGGATACCACTGACTCACCTTCGCTGATGAGGTTGATGACG
>JBOIBL010000199.1:0-1857 GCA_050739495.1 Gammaproteobacteria bacterium
TCCTGCATGTCGTAACGCGCAAGGGCAAGGGCTACGAACCGGCGGAGAAGGATCCCATCAAATGGCATGGTCCATCCGCGTTCAATGCCAGCACCGGCGTGATCAACGAAAAACCATCGGCCGGTCCTGCCTATTCGGACGTGTTCGGTCAGTGGCTGTGCGATATGGCCGGGCAGGAACCGAAGCTGGTCGCGATCACACCGGCCATGCGCGAGGGTTCCGGAATGGTCGAATTCGAGCGGCGCTTTCCGGAGCGTTACTTCGATGTCGCGATCGCCGAGCAGCATGCAGTAACGCTGGCGGCAGGTTTCGCGGTCGAGGGTCTCAAACCCGTGGTCGCGATCTATTCCACTTTCCTGCAACGCGCTTATGACCAGCTGGTACATGATGTCGCACTGCAGAACCTGCCGGTGCTGTTTGCTATCGATCGCGCCGGTCTGGTCGGTCCGGACGGTCCGACCCATGCCGGCAGTTTCGATCTCACCTACATGCGTTGCCTGCCGAATCTGGTGTTGATGGCGCCGGCCGACGAGAACGAATGCCGCCAGATGCTGTACACCGGCATGACGTTGAATCAGCCGGCAGCCGTCCGTTATCCGCGCGGACGCGGTCCGGGAGCGAAAATCGAAGCGAAGATGCAGGCGCTGCCGGTTGGCAAGGCACAGATACGGCGCACCGGTCATGGACTCGCACTACTGGCATACGGCGCCTTGGTGGAACCTGCACGCCTCGCCGCCGATACGCTGGACGCGACGCTCATCAACATGCGCTTCGTTAAACCGCTGGACGAGACCCTGTTGCTGGAACTGGCTGCCAGTCACGATCACTTCGTGACCCTCGAAGACAACGCGGTGGCAGGTGGCGCCGGCAGCGCGGTCGCCGAATTTTTCGCGGCGCAAGGTGTGGCAAAACCAATGTTGCATATCGGGATTCCGGATCGCTTCATCGAACACGGTTCCCGCGAACAATGCCTGCAAGCTGCCGGTCTGGATGCCGAAAGCATCCGGCAGAGGATCGAAACCTGGCTGGCTGGCAGCGCACCCGACGCGCGCCGCCGCCACGCAGCCAAATCCTGACGCGCTGGCACATTTTCCGGACCGAAGGTATCCTACTAGATTAGTCAGGATTGGGTCTGGCCGATCGCAGGGGTGGAAAATCCCGTCCGCAGCCCCCATAACCCGATTCCCGAAGCCGCGCTTAAGAGGCAGCCGCAATGGAGGACGCCCACATGACCCCGACCCGACCCGCCACAGAAGCGGATGTCGTCTCAATCGAAGACGTGCAGTCCAGCGCGGACACCCGCCGCATCCCCATCAACAAGGTGGGCATCAAGGACATCCGGCACCCGGTGCGGGTCCGTGATCGTTCCGGTGGCGAACAGCACACCATCGCCAACTTCAGCATGTACGTGGACCTGCCGCATAACTTCAAGGGCACCCACATGTCGCGCTTCGTCGAGATTCTCAACAACTACGAGCGCGAGATCACCACCGATTCGTTCAAGGAGATGCTGACCGAGATGACCGAGCGCCTGGGCTCCAAATCCGGTCACATCGAGATGCGCTTTCCGTATTTCGTCAACAAGCAGGCGCCAGTCTCGGGCGTGCAGAGTCTGATGGATTACGACGTGGTGTTCACCGGCCAACGCCGCAACAACGAGAACTGTCTGCGCATCAAGGTCGTGGTACCGGTCACCAGCCTGTGCCCCTGCTCGAAGAAGATCTCCGACTACGGTGCCCATAATCAGCGTTCGCACGTGACGGTGGACTGCAAGACCCGCGGTTTCATCTGGATCGAGGAACTGATCGATGTCGTCGAGGAACAGGCGTCCTGCGAACTGTATGGCCTGCTGAAACG
>JBOIBL010000200.1:0-3924 GCA_050739495.1 Gammaproteobacteria bacterium
CACGAACCGTGGGCTGGGTGGCGCACTGGCAGGAGATGATCGCCGATCCGCACATGAAGATCGGCCGGCCGCGCCAGCTTTATACCGGGGCCTTGAAACGCGATTACACGGAAATCGGCAAACGCAAGTAACCTGCTTTCACCAGGTTTTACCCAACAAAAAGCGGCTGTTGAAGCCGCTTTTTGTCATTGGAAATAATGGGCTTACCGGATCAGTCAGTGCGAGGACTGCTGCGGGTAAATAACTCAGTATCTATTCGCCCACTGCCAGCAACAGATTCAGATCTCGTAACGACGCACGGCGCATCGGCCTGCCATCGACCGGACTGGCCGGCGCCTCGCGGATACCATCCACACCGAACACGGTCAGTTCGATCGGAACCTCGCCGGCAACGAACCGGTATACCGGATACTCATGCACGATGCCGCCGGCCGATTTTAATTTGCGCGCCGACGCTTCGTAAGGAATATTTTTTTCCATCAGGAAGATTGCCACCTGTTCCGGCATGTCACTGAAAACATGCAGATAGATAACTGCGTGCGCCGCGGCGGTGCCTGCCAGTACCGGCCCCACCAGTCGCGCATTGAAACGTTCCAGCAGTTGCATGGCATCACGTGCAGTGTGCCGCAGATTACGCAAATGCAAGGGTTGGGAATTGGATTGAAACAGCCGTTGCCGCTCTACCAGCGCATCTTCCACTTCGATGTTGGTTGGCATGTGCAGACTGCGAGGGTCGAACCCCAGACGTTCGGCGGCTTTGCGTTTCGCAAACAGGAAGTTCCGTACGCCTTCTTCGGCCATGATGCGAGCCGCTTCCTGCGTCAACAGACGCCGCGAATCATCCGTACGTGGCGAGGGGCGTCGGGTCATCACTTATATCTGCCAGGGGCGCCTGAAAAAAGATTAGCACATCCGTCAAAACAGATCGGAACCGTTACTCTGTTTCTTTTTATCCGGCGCTTTCTCCGGCAGGTGCCCGGCCTCGAAATATTCCCAGATCGAACCAGGCGAGGTAGCGCTGACCAGCAGACCGGTTTGGGGATCGATGCGGGCACGCACCAGCCCCGGCGGCTGCGGATAGGGATCCGCCGGCTGCGGTACACCTTGCAACGCGGAGCCCATGAAACTCATCCAGATCGGCAATGCCGCACGGGCGCCCTGCTCGCCATCGCCAAGCGATTGCGAGGGCTGGTCATTACCCACCCAGACCACGGTGGCGATGTCGTTGTTGAACCCGTCGAACCAGGCATCGGTCCAACCGTTGGTGGTTCCGGTTTTGCCGGCCAGATCGTCACGACCCAGCGCGCGGGCCTGCTGTCCGGTGCCGTGATTGATGACGTCCTGCATCATGCTGGTCATCAACCAATCATTCTGCGGCGAGATAACCTGCGGGGCGAACTTCGGCATCTGTGGCGGTGGCGTATCCGCTGTCGGCGTGAGTGTCTTGACGGCGCCGCTGGTATCGACACTGCATGTGTCACAGGCCAGGGTCGGATCGGCTTGAAAAACTGTCTTGCCCGAACCGTCTTCGATGCGCTGAATGTAATAAGGTGTCACACGAAAACCGTGATTCGCAAACACCGCATAGCCGCGCGCCATTTCCAGCGGCGTGAGGCTGGCGCTGCCGAGCGCCAGGGTCAGGTTATGCGGTAACTCGTCGGGCTCGAAACCGAACTTCTTGACGTAATCGACTGCATAATCGATCCCGATCTGTTGCAACACGCGGATCGATACCAGATTCAACGAATGCACCAACGCATTGCGTAACCGGGTCGGTCCGCTGAATTCGCCTTCGTAATTGCCTGGCCGCCAAGCCCCGAGCGCAGGATCCTTGATCACTACCGGCGCATCGTTCACGACGCTGGCGGGTGTGAAGCCGTGTTCCAGCGCTGCCGAGTAATAGAACGGCTTGAATGAAGAGCCCGGCTGACGATGCGCCTGGGCCGCACGATTGAACTTGCTGCTATTGAAATCGAAGCCACCCACCAATGACACGATGGCGCCATCAAACGGATCCACCGATACCAGGGCACTTTGCGCTGTCGGCACCTGGGCCAGATCCCAGTTACCCTTGTCATCCTGTTGCAGGTAAACGATATCGCCGCGCTTGAAGATGTCCGAGGCCTGTTTGGGACTGGCCCCAACCGCGTTGATGTCGAAATATTTGCGCGCCCATTTGAGTCCGTCCCAGTCTACATGTACCAGACCGACACCGTCGGCATACAGTTCGGCACTCTGATCCTGCACCGTGATCACCAGCGAGGGGTAAAGCCCACCCACATGATCACGGTTTTCGACCGCCTGTTTGAACTCAGCCTCACCCGCAGTTTTTGCCAGTTCCACATGCGCGATTGCGCTACGCCAGCCGTGACGCTGATCGTAATCGAGCAGGCCCTTGCGCAAGGCGGCAACCGCCTTCGGTTGCAAACGACTGTCGATGGTGGTGATGACCGAATAGCCCGCTGTGTAGGCATCGTCGCCATACTTCGAGACCATGTCATTGCGCACCATCTCCGCCAGATAGGGCGCATTCACGGCTGCGGTCGGTTCGTGGTAGGTGGCGGTGAGCGGCGCCGCCATCGCCTGGTTGTATTCATCCTGGTTGATATAGCCGTCTGACAGCATCCGGCCCAACACATAGCCTCGACGCGCCAGCGCCCGTTGCGGATTGGCCAGCGGGTTCGCGGTCGAGGGCGCCTGCGGGAGGCCCGCGATCATGGCGACCTGGGCCAGGGTCAGGTGCCCGACGTCAGTGCCGTAGTAAACCTGCGCCGCCGCCCCTGCGCCGTAAGCACGGCTACCAAGATAAATCTTGTTGATATACAGGGTCAGAATGTCCTGTTTGGACAACTCACGCTCGATCTTGAGCGCCAGGAAGGCCTCCCGGATCTTGCGGCTGAAGGTCTTCTTCCGGGTCAGGAAGAAATCGCGCGCCACCTGCATGGTGATGGTGCCGCCGCCCTGGGTCCGCTCGCCGGTGAGCGCCAGGTGGATAGCCGCACGCAGCACCCCCTCCACGTCGATCCCGGGATGCTCCCAGAAATGCTCGTCCTCGGCCGCCACGAAGGCATTCACCATGAGCTTGGGAATCTGGTCAAAAGACAATGGGATACGGCGTTTTTCACCGAATTGGGCCAACAGGCGCCCATCGCGGGTATAGACCCGGAGCGGAACCTGGAGGCGGATATCCTTCAGTACCGCCACAGAAGGCAGGCTGGGCGCTACATAAAGATAAGCGATTACCACCCCCAGTACCCCCAAGCCAAAGAGGCCCAGGCCAGCGGCAATCACAACATATAGTGCTTTGGGTAAACGGGGCATGCGATACCTGCGAAAAGGCCCTCAGGGGCGGGTTGGGGTGACCGCAAAGCGCACACCCGAAAATGGAAAAACTATATTTGATTTAATCATTTGTTGATATATATTGAAGCTGTGACTTAAGACCTGGGGAGGCCCGAAGGGGCCCCGACTAACAAAATCAGCGAAGGGTAAACGCGTGCTTTTCAAGCCATCGTCACATCCTCTTGTGGGAATCGATATCAGTACTTCCTCGGTGAAGCTGATCGAGCTGTCCAAGAGTGGTGGAACCTACAAGGTGGAGAGCTTCGCGGCCGAAGCCATGCCTGCCAATGCTATCACCGACAAGGTGATCATGGACGTGGAAGCGGTCGGCGATGCCGTGCGCAAGGCGGTCAAACGCGCCAACCCCAATAGCAAGCTTGCCGCCGTCGCCATCGGCGGGCAGGTCATGACCAAGACGATCCAGATGCCCATCACCCTGTCTGATAAAGATCTGGGTGAACAGATCGAACTCCAGGCCGACCAATACATCTCCCAGCCACTTGAAGAAGTGGCATTCGACTATGAAATCCTCGGTGCTTCGGAAAACGATCCCGATCTGGTGGACGTCCTGCTGGTCGCCGC
>JBOIBL010000201.1:0-10105 GCA_050739495.1 Gammaproteobacteria bacterium
TGTCATTGCGAGCGTGTGAACCTTTAACCGCGAGCCAAGCGTGGCGGGAAGCAATCCCGTCATGGTGCGTGAGATTGCTTCGTCACTGCGTTTCTCGCAATGACCCGTTGGTGGGAGTGCTGGAAACGCATGGAGCGGTTTCCGGAAAACTCTGCGCATGAAATTCGAGCTGCTTGCCACATCCGGCGCTGCGCGCCGCGCCCGCATGACATTCGACCGTGGCACGGTCGAAACCCCGGCCTTCATGCCGGTCGGTACCTACGGCACGGTCAAGTCGATGACACCGGAGGAGCTGCGCGAAGTCGGTGCCGAGATCATCCTCGGCAATACTTTCCATCTGATGTTGCGACCCGGTACGGAGATCGTCCGCGCCCATGGCGACTTGCACGATTTCATGCACTGGGACGGGCCGATTCTGACCGATTCCGGCGGCTTTCAGGTGTTCAGCCTGGCGGAGTTGCGCAAGATTACCGAGGAGGGAGTGAGTTTCCAGTCGCCGGTGAACGGCGACAAGGTGTTTCTGAGTCCGGAAGATTCCATCCGCGTACAGCACGAACTCGGCGCCGACATCATCATGGTGTTCGACGAATGCACGCCGTATCCGGCCGATGAATCCATCGCGCGTAGCTCCATGGAGTTGTCACTGCGCTGGGCGGGGCGCTGCAAGGGAGCGCACGGCACCCATCCGTCAGCGTTGTTCGGCATCGTGCAGGGCGGGATGTATCCGGAATTGCGAGCAGCGTCACTGGCCGGACTGGTTCAGATCGGGTTCGATGGTTATGCACTGGGCGGCTTGTCGGTGGGTGAGAGCGAAGCAGAGCGGCTGCAGGTGCTGGATGCCATCGCGCCGCAATTGCCGGCGGATCGGCCCCGCTACCTGATGGGAGTCGGGACACCGCAGGACCTGGTGGCGGCGGTCGGGCGTGGCATGGACATGTTCGACTGCGTGATGCCGACCCGGAATGCCCGCAACGGCCACTTGTTTACCAACCAGGGGGTGCTGCGTATTCGCAACAGTACCTATCAGTCGGATACCCGCCCGATCGATGAGCAGTGCGCCTGCTATACCTGCCGCCATTACAGTCGTGCCTATCTGCGGCATCTGGACAAATGCGGCGAGATTCTGGCCCCCCGACTGATGACCATCCATAACCTTTATTACTACCAATCCCTGATGCGGGCGATGCGCACTGCGATCGAAGAGAGGTGTTTCGAGGCGTTCGTGGTGGATTTCGAGGCTCGCCAGCAGCCGGCTGTGGATTGAAATAGCTGAGTTAATACCTGCCTGGGAGGGCCACTCGACCCTTCAGACGTTGTAAAATCCGCACTTTGCGCCGGCTTTGTCCGGCGATTTCGACCCCAAACGCAGGATTATCCATGAGTTTCTTCATCTCCGACGCCTACGCCGCTGCCGCACCTGCCTCACCAGGCGGGGATCCGGTGGTCACCATCGTGATGTTTGTCGCCATCATCGGCTTTTTCTGGTTCTTCCTGATCCGGCCCCAGCAGAAAAAGCAGAAAGAACACCAGAAGCTGCTGGCCGCGCTCGGCAAGGGCGACGAGGTGGTGACCACGGGTGGCATCCTGGGTCGCGTCAAGGAAGTGGGCGACCAGTTCCTCACTCTTGAAATAGCGAACGGTGTGGATGTGCGCATCCAGAAACAGGCCGTGGGCAATGTAATGCCCAAGGGCACCATCAAAAACCTCTGAGCTTTCCGGATCATCCCTATGCTTAATCGTTATCCAGCCTGGAAGAACATCATCGTCGTCCTGGTGACGGCCATCGGCCTTTTCTATGCATCGCCCAACCTTTACGGCGAAGATCCTGCCTTGCAGGTCACGCAAAACGGCGCCACGGTAAGCGATGCGACCGTGACCCAGGTGGAGCAGGCGCTTGATGCCGCCAAGCTACCGTACAAATCGGCGGCCATCGACCAGGGCCAGGTGCTGGTACGGTTCGCCGACACCGATACCCAGTTGCGTTCGCTGGACGCTGTGAAGAAGGCGCTCGGCGATAAATATACCGCTGCGCTCAATCTGGCGCCGCGCACCCCCAAGTGGATGCAGAGCATCGGCTTGCAACCGATGGCCAAGGGCCTCGATCTGCAAGGCGGCGTGCATTTCCAGTTACGGGTGGACCTGGATGCGGCGGTACATACCACGCTGCAACGCAATGTCAACGATATCCGCAGCGCATTCCGCGAGAAGCTGATCCGCTATGAGGATCTGTCCATCGCCGGCGATAACGTCAACATGGTGTTTCGCAGTCCGGAAGATGTGAACAAGGCACGTGATCTGCTTACCACCCAATACCCGCAATTTGCAGTTACATCCGGCAGCGCCGCCAATTCTCTGGTGGCGAACATGACGCCCAAGGAAGTGCAGCGCATCAAGAGTTCGGCCGTGGATCAGAACATTACCACGCTGCGTAATCGTGTGAACGAACTGGGTGTCGCAGAGCCGGTGGTGCAGCAACAGGGTATCAACAGCATCGTGGTGGAATTGCCGGGTGTGCAGGACACCACGCGCGCCAAGAACATCCTCGGTGGTACCGCGACACTGGAATTCCGGTTGGTGGATTACACCGCAAGTGCGGCACAAGCCCAGCAGACCGGTCATATCCCATTGGACGATCAGTTGTTCAAGGACAAACAGGGTCAGCCGGTATTGCTCAAGCGCGATGTGATCGCGAGCGGCGAGCAGTTGGTGGATGCCATCTCCGGTTATGACTCCCAGACCGGCACTCCGGACGTCAACGTCACGCTGGATTCTGCCGGTGCTGCCAAGATGGGCGAGACCACCCGCGAGAATCTCAAAAAGCCGATGGCGGTGCTCTATATCGAAACCAAGACGGAAGAGACACAGATCAACGGCCAGACCGTGCCGGTGCACAAGAAGGTCTATACGGTGATTAACGTCTCCACCATCCAGGGCATCTTCAGCAAGCGTTTCCAGATCACCGGTCTGCAACAGGAAGAAGCCAAGAATCTGGCGCTGTTGTTGCGCGCCGGTTCGCTGGCGGCGCCGATGGATTTCGTGGAAGAACGCACGGTCGGTCCGAGTCTCGGTGCCGAGAACATCCGTCAGGGCTTCTATGCCGCACTGCTGGGCTTCCTGCTGGTAGTCGGTTTCATCGCTGTTTATTACAAGGTCTTTGGCGTGATCGCGGACTTGGCAGTATTCATGAACCTGGTGCTGACGGTAGCCCTGTTGTCCATGATCCAGGCGACGCTGACCTTGCCCGGTATCGCGGGAATCGTGCTGACACTCGGTATGGGTGTGGACGCCAACGTGCTGATCAACGAGCACGTGCGTGAGGAAGTGCGCAACGGCAATACGCCGCAGGCCGCGATCCACGCCGGTTACAATCGCGCCTTCGCTACCATCGTCGATGCGCACGTCACCACGCTGACCGCGGCAGTGATGCTGTTCCTGTTCGGCGCGGGACCGGTGAAAGGCTTTGCCGTCACCTTGTCGCTAGGTATTTTGACCTCATTGTTCACCGCCATCATGGGCACCCGTTCCATCGTCAACTGGGTGTATGGCGGCCGCAAACTTAACAAGCTGCCGGTGTAAGGGGAGAACGCACATGGAATTTTTTCACAAGACTCCCACCATCAAGTTTCTTGCCGTCCGCAAGCTCGCCATCGCCATGTCGCTGGTGGTGCTGGTGGCGTGCGTGGCATCGCTCTCCATTCACGGGCTGAACCTCGGCGTGGATTTCACCGGTGGTGTGACGGTGCAGGTGTCGTATCCGGCAGCAGCTGATGTGCGCCAGGTACGCAGTGCATTGGCGGATGCAGGTTACAAGGATGTCATCGCGCAGAATTTCGGTACCCCGCAGGAAGTGTTGATCCGCCTGCAACCGAAGAAAGGCGTGTCAGGTACCGATACCGGCAACGCGGTGCTGGCTGCGTTGCAGAAAGTCACGCCACAGGTAAAACTGGAACAGGTCAATTTCGTCGGACCGGAAGTCGGCAAGGATTTGGCGACCAAGGGCACGTTGGCCTTTATCCTGACCCTCGGCGGTATTTTGCTGTACATCATGTTCCGCTTCGAGTGGCGCTTGGCACTCGGCGGTGTGGCAGCGACCTTGCACGACGTGGTGTTTGTGGTCGGGTTCTTCTCGCTGTTCCATCTCGAGTTCGATCTCAATGTGCTGGCGGCAGTGCTGGCGGTGATGGGTTATTCAGTGAACGATACCGTGGTGGTGTTCGACCGGATTCGCGAGAACTTCCGCAAGATGCGCAAGGGTTCGCCGATCGAGATCATCAATACCTCGATCAACCAGACCTTGTCGCGAACCATCATCACCTCGGGCGTGACCTTGCTGGTCGTGATCGCGCTGTTGATCCTTGGTGGCCCGGTATTGCACGGCTTCTCGCTGGCATTATTTGTCGGCATCATTGTCGGTACGTATTCGTCGATCTATATCGCGAGCGCAACTGCGTTGATGCTGGGACTCAACAAGGCGGATCTGATGATCCGGCGGAAGGATGATCAGCCGGTCGATGACATGCCCTGAGAGGGATTGTGTTCAAAATAAAAAGAGCGCCAGAGGCGCTCTTTTTATTTCTGCTTGATTCCTGAAATGGATCACATATTCAGCAACGGTTTGAATTCGGAGACCAAGGCTTTGAAGATTTTCTCGCCGCCGGCGAGGATGTCACCGTTGCCGGGATAATCCGCAGTGCCGTCGAGTTTTCCGCTGAGCCCGCCGGCTTCCTGGATCATCAATACGCCGGCGGCGATGTCCCATTCTTTCAGGCCCAGTTCCCAGAATCCATCCATGCGGCCGGCAGCGACATAGGCAAGATCCAGTGCTGCGGAACCGGCGCGGCGGATGCCGGCGGTCTTGCGCACCACGGTCTCGAACATCTTCATATAGAGATCGATATTGTGATTTTCGCGGAACGGGAAGCCGGTACCGATCAGCGCGCCGTCGAGGGTTTTCTGCGGGCTGACACGCATGCGTTTGCCGTCCACCTGTGCACCGCTGCCGCGGCTGGCGGTGAACAGTTCCTGACGCATGGGATCGTAGATGACGCCGTGTTCAAGACGGCCGCGGACCTTGAGTGCGATGGAGACTGAGAAAACCGGAAACCCGTGCAGAAAGTTGGTAGTGCCATCCAGTGGATCGATCACCCACACGAACTCGTCATTGCTGCCTTGAGCGCCGCTTTCCTCGGCCAGGATCGCGTGGTCCGGATGAGCCTTGCGGATGGTATAGATGATCTCTTCTTCGGCGAGCCGGTCCACCTGACTGACGAAATCGTTCTGTGCCTTGGCTTTGATGGTGAGCCGATCGATACGGCCTACATGGCGAGTGATGATGTCGCCACCGCGGCGCGCGGCGCTGACGGCGATGTTCAGTAATGGATGCATAACAACCTCTTCGCAAGCGAAGCAAACGGGCGGGTCCGGTTAAAGAGCGGGCCGCATGGGCGCGGCAGGGCGCGTAGAATACCAGAAAGCAAAAGATCAATCCCAGGAAGCGTCTTTCCGAAAAAATTGATGCCATAGATTCCAATGCCTAGAGAAATTCGTATCGTGCTGGTCGAGACCAGCCACCCCGGCAATATCGGCGCGGCCGCGCGGGCCATGAAGACCATGTGCCTGGAACGGCTGGTGCTGGTCAAGCCGGCTGCCTTCCCGCATCCGGACGCCACGGCCCGCGCCTCGGCGGCGACCGATGTGCTGGACCAGGCTGAAGTGGTGCCCAACCTGGATACCGCGCTGGCAGGCTGTGCATTGGTGGCCGGTACCAGCGCACGCCGCCGCGGGATCGGTCCCGTGAACATGCCGCCACGCGCAGCAGTCGCCGAATTGATGGCGATTGCGGCAGATCAGGATGTGGCGGTGGTGTTTGGCCGCGAGCGCACCGGGCTGACCAACGAGGAGCTGGATCGCTGCAATCTTCATCTTGGCATCCCTGCCAATCCCGAGTATGCGTCGCTCAATCTGGCGGCAGCGGTACAGATTGTCGCCTACGAATTCATGTTGGCGTGTGCGACGCCGCAAGCAGCGACTCCGGCCAGCGTGCCGCTGGCCACTGCGGACGAGATGGAAGGGCTCTATGCCTACCTGGAATCGGCGGCACTGGATAGCGGCTTTCTCGATCCGGCAAATCCTCGCCAGTTGATGCGCCGGCTGCGGCATCTGTTCGGGCGCGCGCAGCCCGACCAGAATGAGATCAATATCCTGCGTGGTCTGTTGAAAGCCTTGCAGGCCAGCAGCACCGGAAATACCTGAGCATGAGGCTTGGATATAATAGGGGCTTACCTGTTGCGACAGGATTCAGAGGCACCCGCGCATGAAACTCACCACCAAGGGACGTTACGCCGTCAGTGCGATGTTGGATCTGGCCTTGCACGATGCCGGGGGTCCGGTGTGTTTGAACGAGATTGCCACGCGTCAAGACATCTCTTTGCCGTATCTGGAGCAACTGTTCACCCGCTTGCGCCGTACCGGCTTGGTGATCAGTACGCGCGGACCCGGTGGTGGCTATAACCTGGGTAAGGCAGCTGAACAGGTCTCGATTGCCGACATCATTCGCGCCGTGGATGAATCCTTCGATGCCACACGCTGCGGCGGCAATCGCGATTGTCACGGCGGTCAGCCGTGTCTTACACATGAATTATGGGAAAGTCTGAGCAACGAGATCGACCGTTTCCTGAGCGGCGTCAGCCTGGCCAAGCTCACTCAATCGCGGGCGGTGCACACCGCCGCCGGACGTGCCACAGAACATGCATTAACCTTCACTGCGCCGCGCAAACGCGCTGTACGCTGATGAGCGTCTATCTCGATCACAACGCCACTTCACCGCTCGATGCGCGGGTGCTCGATGCGATGCTGCCATGGTTGCGGGGCGTGCAAGGCAATCCATCCAGTGTGCATCATCCGGGGCGTGCTGCACATACGGCATTGGAAGTGGCACGCAAACAGGTCGCTGCACTGATCAATGCAGAAGCTTCGCAGGTGATATTTACTGGCGGGGGCACTGAAGCCGATAACCTCGCACTCAAGGGCGTATGCGCTGGCGCCCCACGCGGTCAATTATTGATAAGCGCGGTGGAACATACGGCGGTACAGGGCCCGGCAGACGCGCTGGGTGCAGACGGTTGGCAGGTGCAGCGGATTCCGGTGGATGCGACAGGACGGGTGGATATCAAGGCACTGGATGCCCTGTTGATGAAAGATGTGAAACTCGTGTCCGTGATGCTCGCCAATAACGAAACCGGTGTGATCCAGGATGTGAAAACCATCGCCGGGATGGTACATGCGCATGGCGCACTGATGCATACCGATGCGATCCAGGCAGCAGGGAAGCTGCCGGTGGATTTCGCCGCACTTGGGGTCGATCTGATGACGCTGTCGGCGCATAAACTCAACGGGCCGCGTGGCATCGGCGCCCTTGTCGTGAGCAAAACCTTGACGCTGAAACCTTTGATAGATGGCGGCGGCCAGGAGCATGGTTATCGCGGCGGGACCGAAAATCTCGCCGGCATCGTCGGTTTCGGCAAGGCAGCAGAACTCGCGCGTGAGGAACTGGATGCACGGATCACGCACTTGCGAACCCTGCGCGAGCAGTTTGAAAAAGGTCTGGTGACATTGCCTGGTATCAGCATATTTGCACAGGCCGCCGAACGCCTGCCCAATACGGTACAGATAGGCGTATCGGGTTTTGAAGGTGAAGCGATGGTCATGGAACTGGATCGCCTCGATATCGCGGTCTCCAGCGGGTCTGCGTGTCACAGCGGCAGCGGAAAGCCGAGTCACGTCTTGAAAGCGATGGGGCTGGACGATGTCACCGCGCGCAGTGCGGTACGCATCAGTTTCGGTATCGAGAATACTCCGGCAGATGTCGATAAACTGCTGACCGCATTGCAGCACATCCTGAACTCCCGGCAGACGAAAGCACGAGCTCTTGCGTGGTGAATATGATGAAACAGAAGGTGATCTACCTCGATTACGCGGCGACCACACCGGTGGATCCGCAGGTAGCGGAGAAAATGGCTGCGTATCTTACTTGTGACGGGATGTTCGCCAACCCTTCCTCGATGCATGCGCCTGGGCGGGCAGCACGCGCTGCAGTCGAGAAAGCGCGTGCCGAGGTGGCAGCACTGATCAATGCGGATACCCCCGAAATCGTCTGGACCTCGGGCGCTACCGAATCCGATAACCTGGCGATCAAGGGCGTGATGCATTTTCACCAGGACAAGCGTCGGCATATCCTTACCTCGCGCATCGAACACAAGGCAGTGCTCGATACCTGCAAGCAACTGGAGCGCGAGGGTTTCAGCGTTACGTATCTGAAACCGGACCACGATGGTTTGATCCAGTCCGAGGCGGTGGCGGCCGCGATGCGGGACGATACCGCGCTGGTCTCCATTATGCATGTCAATAACGAGATCGGCACCGCCAACGATATCGCTGCGATCAGCGCTGTGGTGCATGCGCGCGGAGCGCTGTTCCATGTCGATGCAGCGCAGAGCGCCGGCAAGTTAGCCATCGATGTCAAAGCGATGGACGTGGACATGATGTCGCTCTCGGGGCACAAGGTGTATGGCCCCAAGGGCATTGGTGCGTTGTATGTACGGCGTCAGCCGCGTGTGAACCTGGAACCGATGGTGCATGGCGGTCATCATGAAGCGGGTATGCGTTCCGGCACGCTGGCCACGCATCAGATCGTGGGCATGGGTGAAGCCTACCGGATCGCACGCGAGCAACTTGCCGAGGAAGCATCCCAACTGTCGGCATTACGCGAACGACTGTGGCAGGCCTTGCATCACGGTATTCCTGCCGCGTTATTGAACGGTCATCCGTCGCAACGCGTTGCCGGCATTCTTAATCTGAGCTTCCCGGGTATCGAAGGCGAAAGCCTGTTGTTCGGTTGCTTTGGTCTGGCCGTATCCAGCGGTTCGGCGTGCAGTGCCGCGAATGCTGAACCGTCTTATGTGTTGCGCGCCCTCGGTCGCGACGACGAGCTGGCCGGCGCCAGCCTGCGCTTCAGTCTCGGCCGCTTCACCACCGCCGAGGAAGTGGACAGCGCTGCACAGATCGTGATCGGCGAATATCGGCGGCTGCAGGCACTCGCACCTGCGGACTGACATGGCATCCATCACTGCTGACGCCTTGCTGGAACATTTCCATGCGCCTCGTAATGCGGGGACGTTTCCAGCGGAAACCCCCGGAATCGCCACTGGCCGGGCCGGTGCGGTACGCCATGGCCGGGAAATCCAGATCCAGTTGCAGGTCGATGAGGAGGGCCGGATCACTGCCTGCCGCTATCGCGTGTATGGCTGTCCGGCCACCATCGCCTTGTGTTCACTGGCCAGCGAACGCCTGCCGGGTATGACGCTCTCGGAAGCGGGTGAATGGCGCGCTATGGCCCTGGCAGAGGAATTGGCACTGCCCGCCGAGAAACGGGCCGCGGTACTGGTGCTGGAAGATGCCGTCAGGGCCGCGGTTCGGAGTTACAATATGTCTTCCAGGCCGGCATCGGCCGGGGCTGACACAGGACGAGCTTAAGTATGGCGATCACATTGACCGATTCTGCCGCCCAGCGGGTGACCAGTTATCTCGAGAAACGGGGTAGCGGGCTGGGTCTGCGCCTGGGCATCAAGAAGACCGGTTGTTCCGGTTTCGCCTATGTGGTTGATTATGCGGATGACGCCCGGCCGGACGATGTCGTGTTCGAAGACCACGGGGTGAAAGTAGTGGTACCGCGCGAGAGCCTGCCATTCCTGGACGGTACGGAAGTGGATTTCGTGCGCCAGGGACTGAGCGAGTCCTTCCAGTTCCACAACCCCAACGTCAAGGACGAATGCGGCTGCGGTGAGAGCTTCACGGTCTGATTCTATGCCGATTTCAAGCGCTCCGAAGCGCTTTTCATTGCCTGACCTGCCCCCCGACCGGTACACTTAACCCTTTGAACTTGCTGAATTCCCGTGGTCTGAATGGACCATGGGACGGACCGGTCGCGCCGGCCCGGCAAGCCCCCAACCCCTAGGTTCCTGGAGTCGTTTTCGTGGCTATCGAACGTACCTTGTCCATCGTCAAACACGACGTCGTGGTGAATAATATAATCTTCGAAGTCTATTCG
>JBOIBL010000202.1:0-13314 GCA_050739495.1 Gammaproteobacteria bacterium
GTTTCATGGTCACCATCAACATGTCCGAGTTCCAGGAGAAGCACGCCGTCTCGCGTCTGATCGGTTCGCCACCCGGCTATGTGGGTTATGGCGAGGGCGGGATGCTCACCGATGCGGTGCGGCAGCGTCCCTATTCGGTGGTGCTGCTCGACGAAGTCGAAAAAGCGCATCCCGAAATCATGAACCTCTTCTATCAGGTGTTCGACAAAGGCATGTTGAGTGACGGCGAAGGCCGCCTCATCGATTTCAAGAATACCGTGATCCTGATGACTTCGAATCTGGGTTCCGACACCCTGATCCAGATGGGTACGGCTCCCAAACCGGCGTCCGTCGAGGAGCTGGTCGAGGCGATCCGCCCCGATCTGCAGCGCTTCTTCAAGCCGGCCTTGCTGGCGCGCATGAAGGTGATCCCCTATTACCCGATCGTCGGCGAAAACCTCAAGGGCATCATCCGGATGAAGCTCGACAAGGTCGGCAAGCGCTTGAAACAGAATCAGGGGCTGGCGTTCAGTTACACGGACAAGGTTGTAGATCAGATTGCGGCGCGTTGCACCGACGTGGAATCCGGTGCGCGCAACATCGATCACATCGTCAACGGTGCGCTGTTGCCGTTGCTTGCCACCCGTATCCTCGAGCAGATCGGCGACGAGGAGGGGTTCACCTCGCTCGCGCTGGATATGGATGACAAAGGCGAGTTTTTACCGAAGTTCGGTGCCGCCGGGAGTTCCCGCGCGGCCTGACATCATCATCCGCAGTCGCTGAATAGTCGAGGGATTCAACGGCGCTGATGTTTTTATCGTGGTTAATAATAGTGAGGAGCAAGCCATGCCTATTCCAGCCTATATGAAGATCGAGGGTGTGACCCAGGGAAATATCACGGAAGGTGCGAACTCGGAAGAGAGCGTCGGTAATATCTACCAGGAAGATCATGCCGACGAGGTTCTGGTGCAGGCCTTCGAGCATGACATCAGCATCCCGCGCGATCCGCAAAGCGGGCAGCCGACCGGCACCCGCGTACACCATCCGATGAGGATCACCAAGATCTTCGACAAATCATCGCCGCTGCTGTATCAGGCGCTGGTTACCGGCGAACGTCTGAACGTGACTATCGAGTGGTACCGGACTTCCACGGAAGGGACCCACGAGCACTACTTCACCATGGCACTCGAGGATGCGGTGATCGTGGAGATGAAGGCGTTCATGCCGAATTGTCAGGATCCGGCCATGTCGCATTTCACGCACCTGGAAGACGTCTCATTCACCTATCGCAAGATCACGTGGACGCACAACGTTGCCGGTACGGAAGGCAGCGATGACTGGCGTGCACGTGGCGGTAAGGCCTGAGCAGGACCATGTGACGACACGGGGGGCGTAAGCCCCCCGTGTCAACTTTGTTTTATTGAAAAAGTTCCGGGTGCCGCGCATCCACCTGCACGGTGGGTAGCCTGCCCGCCAGCATGAATGCGGTGATCTGGGCAGATGCAACGATGAGAATGAATCGCGTGCGAGCAAATCGAACTCTGCCAGCAGGGAACATCCTGTTACTGCTGGCGTTATGCATTACAGGTTGCGCTTCCGCACCGGATGTAACTGTGCCGCCCAATGGCTGGACCTATGGCGCGCGCGCCTTGCAACTGGTGGTAGCGACTGCGCCCGCCGTCAACATGGACAGTGGCCAGCCGCATGCGTTGGCGCTGGGGGTATTCCAGCTTTCCGATCCGGCGGCGTTCGCCGGCCTGACCGCGAGCAGTGCCGGTGCAGCGAAAGCACTCGCGCAGGGTGCAGGTGCGGATCAGAGCGTGGTCGGATTCGATCGAGTGATCTTGCAGCCGGGCGAGAGCAAGACGGTGTTTCTGAGCCGCGCCAAGGATACCCAATACATCGCATTCATTGCTGGCTACTACAAGATCACTCCGGCTTCGGATGTGGCCTTGTTCAATGTGCCGGTCCAGCCGGTACCGACCAGCTGGCTCACCAAGGGTCTGGTGCTGACCGGTCTCAAATCAGCCGACTCGAATGGTGAGCCGATTTCATTGACGGTTGCCATCGGACTGGGCCCGACCCAGGCCACCGAGTTTGTCTCGCGCACTCCTGGCAGCGCCCGCATCACCGGCACGCCGCCAGCAGCGGGCGGCAAGGAAGCCGCGGGTGCTGAAGGGGACAAATCAAAGTCTGGTGGCGGATCGGAGAAGAAGAAATCCAGTGGTCCCAGTTTACCGAGCCTGCCTGGCGCCAAGACTGGCGGCGGAGGGGGTGGCGAATGAACAGTCGTGAATATAAACAAAGTGAGGCACGTGCCGTAGCCGATGCTGCGCATGCGTCCGCGTTTCAGGAAGAGGTGGCGTCGTGAATCAGTTCAAACCGGTATTCTGGCATCAGGGGCTGTTCCTGCAACCACAGCATTTCCAGTTGACGGATCTGTATAACCAGGAGCGGCTGCAACCGTATCAGCGTTTTCTGCAGCCCCATTTCTGGGGTGTGGCGAGGCTTGATCTGCTTGAATCATCGTTGCCGAACGGCACCTGCGAAGTGCAGAGCGGTGAGTTCATGTTTCCCGATGGCAGCTTCGTCAGTGTACCCGGTAACGGTATGTTGATGGCACGGGCCTTCGATCCCGATACGGTCGAGATGGACAAACCTTTCACCATCTATGCCGGGCTGCGTAAATTGCGCGCCAATGAGAATAACGTCACCACGGTCCAGGATCTGAAGGATATAGGCGAAGTCAACACGCGGTATATAAGTCTGGCGCAGCCGGATGAATACCGTGATGCCTATCAGGAAGGCCCAACCGCAAATGTCCGTACCCTGAACTATCTGGTGCGGTTGTTGTGGGAAACCGAACAGGATGAACTGGCGGAACACGAGGTGATCCCGATCGCCAGGATTGTCCGTGACGGCGATACCCTGAAACAGGCGCCGGATTTCATCCCGCCGGTAGTCAGTCTGGAAGGTTCCCAGGAACTGTATCGTCTGGTGCGGGAGGTTCGCGACGAGTTGACCGGCCGCGCGCTGCAGCTCGAGGTGTACAAGACACCGGTGCATGGCAAATCCGATTTCGACCCGGGGCTGATGCGCTACAAATTGGCATTGCGCACCCTGGCCCGTTTCGCCCCCTTGTTGGCGCACCTTACGGAAACACCATCGGTTCATCCGTGGGATATCTATGCGGTGTTGCGCAGCTTCGCGGGTGAACTCAGCACCTTCGGCGAGAAGGTCAATATGCTGGGCGAAGATGCCCAGGGCAACCGGTTGGTGCCAAGTTACGATCACCTGCGCCTCGGACAGTGCTTCGGCCGCACCCGCGCATTGATCACCGAACTGCTTAATGAAATCACCATCGCGCCGCAATTCACGGTGGCGATGAGTTTCGATGGGACCTGTTTCACAGCCATGATCCCGCCGCGTTTCCTGGATGAGCCCAATGATTACTATCTGGTGTTCAACCTGCGCCAGCCGCTGGATCAATACCTCGATTCGATCATGACTGCAGCCAAGCTGGGCGCGCGCAATACCGTGGAAGCGTTGGTCGAACGCTCGTTGCCAGGCATCAGTGTGCGGCATGTGCCGGTACCGCCTCCCGGACTGCCGCGCCGGTCCAATACCTATTACATGCGCATCGATACCCGCGACAACCAGTGGGCGGATGTCGAACGTAGCCGGGAGGTCGGATTTGCCTGGAAAGACGCGCCTGAAGATCTGCATCTCGAACTGGTGGTGCTGAGGAGATGAGCGCGTGCGTCTGATCGATTGTTATGTCGAATTCCTGATCGGAATGCAAAGGCGCTTCGCCGCCGGTGCCGATCTGCAGGGCATCGCCTATGACGCGCTGCGCACGGAAGTCGTCAGTAAACTGAAAACCTGCGAACGGCAGGCCCAGCAACTGGAACTGCCAGCGCCGACGCTGGAAGCGGCGCGCTTCGCAGTGGCTGCGTATCTGGATGAACTGATTCTGGTTTCACAATGGACCGACAAGCCACGCTGGCAACAATTGACCCTGCAGCGGGAACTGTTTCACACCACCAACGCCGGTGCCGAGTTCTACGCCCGGCTCAGTGCGCTCGGCGAGGACGATGATGCGCGCGCTGCCCGCGAAGTGTTCTATCTGTGTCTCGCGCTCGGATTCCGTGGCAAGTATTTCGGCGACGCTCGCTTCAGTGAATTCACCGAGGTGAAACGTGCCAACCTGCGGTTGTTGTTGCCGGACAGCCAGGGCCTGGATCTGAAGGCAGTGACGTTGTTTCCGGACGCGTACGGCCCCGCCAATACCGCGCACAAGGGCTTGAGCGGTCGCTGGAACATCCTGCCCCTGGTGTTCGGCGGGCCAGTCGTTGCGCTGGTGATCCTGTTCATCCTGTATCACGACCATATCGCTGCCGCACTCAACGGCATCCAGGCATTACTCAGGTAGCGGGGCCACGATGCTGAAGAAGATACTCAAGTTCTTCCTCTGGCTGCTGCTCATCGCGCTGGTGTGTGCCGGAGTGATCGGTTATTACCTGTGGAAAGACAAACCGCTGCAGGATGCCTTGTTGGTACTGGCAGGTATCGCGGTATTCGTGGTGTTGTTCCTGATCATCCGTCGCCTCATCGTGCGCTGGCGTGCCAAACGCCAGGTCAAGAAACTCATCAACGAGGAACAGACCGAACAGGAACGGGTGAGTTGGTCGCCGCGGGTATTGCGTCGCGATCTGCGCCAACGCTGGCGTCAGGGTATCCGTGCGCTCAAGCATTCCCGTCTGAGATTGCTGGGCGATCCACTGTATGTACTACCGTGGTTCGTGATCATGGGGCGTTCGCGTGCCGGCAAGAGCACCGCAGTCAAGAATGCGTACTTGTTGTCGCCGGTGCTGGACCTGCCGGAACGGGTCGCCGGCTCGACCCGCAATCTCGACTGGTGGATGTATGAAGAAGCCATCGTCATCGATACCGCTGGCCGCTATGCGGTGCCGGAGGATGCGAAGCGTGATCGCAGTGAATGGGAATCCCTGCTGGCCTTGTTGTCGCGCCGCAAACAGAAAGAGCCACTCAACGGCATCGTGATCGTGGTGGGCGCGGACCGCCTGTTGCAGGCCAGCGCCGACGAATTGCTGGAAGAAGGCCGTCAGGTCCGCGCCAGTGTTGGCAATCTGATGAATGTGTTGGCGGCGCAGGTTCCGGTATATCTGCTGGTGACCAAGTGCGATCTGGTGGAAGGGTTCACCCAATTCTGCGAAGCCTTGCCGGAAGAGAACTGGCAACAGGTGATGGGCGCGCTCAATGACCAGGCCGGCGCCGAAGTGCATGCCGCACTGGATGGTTGTTTCGAGCGGCTCAACAGTCGGCTGAAGGATCTGCGTCTGCTGTTGGTCGATCGGACTGCTTCGCCATCGGTGGAGATGATGTTTTTCCCGGATGCGCTCACTAAACTGCGCGATGGCTTGCATCATTTCATGGACGGTGCGCTCAAGGGCAGCCCGTATCTGGAGACGCCGCATTTCCGCGGTCTGTTCATTTCCTCGAGTCAGCAGGCGTTGCCGGGCGACAAGGCCAAGCGACTCAAGGATCGCGGCCTGTTCCTGCACGATCTGTTCACCAAAGTGTTACCCGCGGATCGTGGTCTGCTGGTGACGCTGCCGGCCGCGGAGCGGATCCGCCGCGCATTGCAGCGCTACTGGATCGGGATCGCTGGCGGCATCCTCGCGGCAGCCGCGTTGATCCTGAGTTTCTGGTTTCTACAGGATCTGCATGCCCTGCATGAGATTCAGAGTGCTGGCCAACCGATCGAATTCGTGCGCGGCGACGTCAACAGCCAGGTGCATGCGCTGGGTCAACTCGATGCGCTGTCCAATGACGTGAATGATGTACGGGACGCATGGATCGTGCCGTGGTATGGCGGACTCACGCCTCCACAGCAACAGCGGCTGACCGCTACCTATCAACGTGAATTCAGTCAGGACATCCTCGAACCACTGGATCGGCGACTCAAGCAGCGTCTGTCGGTAGTGGTCGCCGGCGATCCGGTCATCCCGATACTTGCGGAAGGACTTGCGCGCCGTAGCCTCATCCTGCAGGCACGCATCGCAGACGCCGATGCGGAAGCGTTGCGGCAACTGGCACCGGTGTCGGATGCCTACTGGCGCGAATTGCAACCGATGCTGAGTCCGGGTGCGGCGGCGAACCTGCCGGTTTTATACGATGAGTATGTGGCACGTGAAGAAAACCCGGTGGCGCTGGCGCGCGAGCAGACTTTCGTGCGCGAACAACTGGTCGAACTGCTGCGCAAGACCTCGGGAGATTACGGCTGGTTGCTGGCACTCGCCAACAATGCGCCGGGACTCGAAGCGGTGGAGATCAATCAGTTCTGGAACGGAACCCGGCCGTTGCCGGATGCACCGGAAGTCAAACCCGCGTTCACTGCCGGTGGCTATGCGCTGATCAAGAGCGTGATCGAAGAGTTGCAGCAAGCCACCGCCGAACAGGGTAGCGCGCCGATCCAGGATTTCGTGGATCGGTTCTACGACTATTACGACGATGCTTATGTTGCTGCATGGAACAGCTTCGCGCAGCGTTTTGACGAAGGCAAGGAAACGCTGGCAGGCCGCACTCAATGGCTGAGCGTGGTAAGTGGGCTCGCACAGGAAAATCCGTATTTCAAATTGCTGGCGCGGATGAAGGAAGAGCTCGCGCCGCTTGAAGACAGCGACGCAGAACTGAAAACCCTGGTGGATTATTTTGCCGAAGTCCGTGAATACCAGCCGCCTGAGGGTGCGGAAGGCGGTGGTGGCGGTATCAATACCAAACAGGCGGGCAAGACCGGATTCAAGTTGCTGGGTGCTCTGTTCGGCAAGGCGGGCAAGAGCGTGGTCAAAGTCATCAGACAGGGCAGCAAACTCCGTAACAAGCCGAAGAAACACCATGGCAAGAGCAAGGAGGATATGGAGAGCGCCATCGGGCAAGCCGCGAAATCGTACCAGGATTACATGAAGGCGATCACACTGCTGGCGTTCAATTCCGATAACGAAGGTGAGTCATACGCCAACATCTCCGCCTTGTTCAAGGACCCGGACAAGGTGGCATCGAGCGGCACCTCCGGAGGCAGCGCCTGGACCGCCGTGCAGGCCTTGCAGATGCTGACCGGCAAGCCTTCACCGGAGAGCCAGGCATTCTGGACTCTTTACACCGGGCCGTTGCGGCTGGCTTACGATTTCATGCAAAACGAAACTGCCTGCTATCTGAATCAGCAATGGAGCGCCAGTGTGCTGGCGCAGACCGAAGGCGTGGACGACCAGAAATTACCGAACCTGTTGTATGGCCAGAACGGGTTGCTGTGGGGCTTCACCGGCAAAGCCGCTGCGCCATTCGTGGCCAACAAGTACCAGGCCGGATATACGCCGGTGCGTGCTGACGACAACGTGATTCCATTTACACCGGTGTTCATGCGTTATCTCAACGATGCACTCGCCGGCAGCAAACTGGTCGGCGATACCTTCCAGGTCCAGATGAGCACGCTGCCCACCAACGTAAACGGCGGTGCCAAATTCACCCCGTCTGCAGTGACCTTCACCTTGCAATGTGCGACCGGGGTGCAGGAACTCGATAACTACAATTATCAGGCGAACCAGACCTTTACGTGGTCGGTAGGCTCCTGTGGCAATGCGGTGTTGCGTATTTTTGTCGGGCCGCTGGTATTGACCCGGGTCTATAACGGCATGAAGGCCTTCCCTCAATTGCTGAATGATTTCAAGGACGGTGAGCACATCTTCAAACCCGATGATTTCCCGAATGACGCCGCACAATTGCGCCACGCCGGCGTCGCGGCGATCCGGGTGCGTTACAGCATCAAGGGTGAGAAGCCCGTGATCGCCACCCTCAAGGCGATCCCGCTGGTGCCGCCAGTCACGGTGGCGAACTGCTGGTCGCCGAACGGTTGAAGCGGGGGATGTAATGGCACTTGCCGAAGACAATCAGGACAAGACCGAACGGCTGCGGCTGGTATACCGCTCGGAGTCTGGTGGCCAGGCAAGCGATGTGGAGTTGCCGTTCCGCATCCTGGTGCTCGGTGATTTCACGCACGATGAGCGTGCCGCACTCAGCACCGATAATCTTCCGGTCGCGATACGGGCCGGGCAGATCGAGACCGCGTTTGCGAAATTTTCTCCGGCCTTGCATCTGCAAGTCCTCAACCGGCTCGGGAATGAAACCGATTCGGTGTTACAGGTGGAATTGCATTTCAAGGCAATTGCCGATTTCGAGCCCGACAACCTGATCCAGCAGATTCCGGAATTGCGCGGCCTGCTGGAATTGCGGCGTTTGTTGTGGCGTTATCGGGAACACGGTGCGGATCTGCGCCAGATCGCCAACGACATGCAGCGTCTGCTGGGCAGCTGGGCGCAGGAGACCGCGGCCGGGAAGTTCTGGCATGAAGCCCTCAAGGCGCGTATCTCGGCGCTGGGCGCGCACAATGTCGGTCAGATGCTGGCCGAAGTCGACGCGCGACTCGGTCCGCAACTCGATGCGATTTTGCATCATCCAGAATTCCGCGCGCTCGAATCGGCTTGGCGCAGTCTGCAGTTCATGGTTGAGCGCATCGATTTCTCCGAGAATTGCATGCTCGACGTGCTCAATGTCGGCAAGCAGCAGCTGCTCGAGGAATTCGAGGATGTGCCGGAACTGGTCCAATCGCGCCTGTACCAACTGGTCTATACCAATGAGTTCGGTCAGTACGGCGGCCGTCCTTACAGCGTGATGGTGGGAAATTATCAGTTCGGTCCGGCGGCCGAAGATGTGAGGCTGCTGCAGAGCCTGGCGAGTATCGCAGCGGTGGCGCACGCACCTTTCATTGCCGCCGCCGCACCACAGTTCTTTGGCGCCAGAGATTTCAATGAGCTTTCCCGAATCCGGGATCTGGCTTCGCACATGGAGCAGCCACAGTTCACCAAGTGGCGCAGTCTGCGTGCCAGCGAGGACGCACGCTACGTGGCGCTGGTCCTGCCGCGGTTCCTGTTGCGGCGAGCGTATGGCACCAGCGGACTCAAGGCCACCGCGTTTGATTACACCGAGACATTTTCAGCCGATGAGGAACGCTGCCTGTGGGGCAATGCGGCGTTTGCATTCGTTACCCGGCTGGCCGCGAGTTTCGCGCGCTTCCGCTGGTGCCTGAATGTCAGCGGCAAGGAATACGGTCGGGTCGACGGATTGAAGGTGGCGGTCGATGAGGGCCCCGGCAAAATCCCGACTGAAGTCATCGTCGACGATAGCCTGGAAGTAAATCTGGCGCGCTTCGGTTTCATCACCCTGACCGTGCATCGCGGCGATAGCGAGGCCGCGTTCTATACCGCGACTTCCATCCAGAGCATGCCGGTAGAAACCGATCAGAATGCCAGTAACGTGGCGCTGTTCGGCCGTAAGCTCGCCGGCCAACTGCCTTATCTGCTGCTGGTAAGCCGGCTCGCACACTATTTAAAAGTCATGCAACGCGAGCATCTCGGCGCATGGCGCAATCGCGCGGAGATCGAGAAGGAACTGGCTCAATGGTTGCAGCAATATGTCACGGACATGGCGAATCCGGCGCCCAGCGTGCGCGCGCGCCGGCCATTACGGCAGGCCAAGATCGAAGTGGTTGAAGTGCCCGGCAAGACCGATTGGTATCTGGTGAAGCTGAATATCATGCCACACATGAAATATCTCGGTTCGCCATTTTCATTGGGGTTGTCGGGCAAATTGGACAAAGCCTGATGCGCATGGTGACGATTCATAAGGTGTGTGCAGTCACACGAACTGAAGAGCAGGAGTAAATATCATGCCTACACCCGGCCATCTCACACTCGTCGGCGAGATCCAGGGGCCGATAGAAGGTTCCTGTGAAATCGAGGAACGAGAAAACACCATTCTGGTGCAGGCGTTCAAGCATTGCGTGGACGTGCCTGCCGATGAAAACGGATTACCGGCCGGCAGGCGCGTACATCGGCCGCTGATGATCACCAAAGAGGTGGACAAGAGCAGCCCGAAGTTGTTTCAGGTACTGTGTTCGGGTGAGCGACTCAGCGAGGCGAAACTCGACTGGTATCGTCTCGATGGGACTGGCGACGAGAGTCTGTATTTCACGGTGTTGTTGCAGAATGCGCAGATTGTCAAAGTCGAATCCTGGGTGCCGGATGCGCTGGACAAGGCCAACGCGGTCTACGGTTACATGGAAAACGTGTGGTTTACCTACGAAATGATCCGCTGGACCTGGCAGGAAGACGGTATCGAATACGAAGAACACTGGGGCGCCGAGTCGAAGAACAAGTGAGTAATGTCATGGCAGAAGAACGACTCATGAAACGTTTGCACCGCTGGTCCATGGGGACCGGCAGCACTCCTGACGTCGGCACCTATGTCGAATCGGTGCTGGCGGACGTGACCAAACTCTACAACACCCGACAGGGGTCGGTGCCGATCAGCGATAGTTACGGATTGCCGGATATCTCCAATATGCTTGCCACTCTGACACCACCCGATCTGGAACAGATACGGGATGCCATCGAGCGTACTACCAGTGAGTTCGAGCCCCGTATGCAGGATGTAGAAGTAACGGTTCCGGCGGAAGAGACGCTCGGGATGTTGCGCTTCGCAGTACGGGCCAATCTCCTGTATGAGAAAGGCTCGATGCCGGTGCGTTATCAGGTGGATATCGAAGGCGATGGACGCGTGAGTATCAGGCGGTGAGTCAACCATGAAGCGCGATTACTATCAGACCGAATTGTCCGCCTTGCGCGAACTGGCGACGGAATTCGCTGCCGCGCATCCGGCGCTGGCATCGCGGCTGTCCGGGCCGAGCCCGGATCCCGATGTGGAACGGATCCTGGAAGGTGTCGCGTTCCTGACCGGACGAGTGCGCGAGAAACTGGACGATGAATTTCCGGAACTCGCCCAGACGCTGATTCAGCTCATCTATCCGCATTACCTGCGTCCGCTGCCCGCCAGCACCATCATCGAATTCAAACCCAAGGACATTTTGCGCCGTAACCTGGTAATTCCGGCCGGCACCTATCTCGATTCCACAGAAGTCCGGAATACAAGCTGCCGGTTCCGTACCAGTTTTGAGGTCAAGGTATCGCCGCTGACACTGATCCAGGTGCAGGGACAGGAACGCAGCGCGGGGCGTCGCGCGGTGGAACTGACTTTCCAGTTGAGCGGCGTCGGACTGGCGCAGTGGGATGCGGATCGCCTGCCGTTTTATATCGGCGGCGATTTTGCCGGTGCCGCCGATCTTTACATGCTGTTACGCCAGCATCTGGATCGCGTGGTGTTGGTAAGCGGAGACAAGGAATTCCCATTGCCGGCATCCGCGTTGCAACCGATGGGGCTGGACGATAACGAAGCCATGCTGCCGCGTTCAACGACGGCCTTGCCGGCATTCGGTTTGTTGCAGGAATATTTCCTGCTCAAGGAGAAGTTTCTGTTTCTCGAGTTGCGGCAACTGGACCGCTGGCAGCAGCGCGGCAGTGGCAATCAGTTCCGGGTGCGATTCGAGTTCAAGCCGACCGACCTGCGTTTCCCGTCGGTCGATCGCGACCGGTTCATCCTGCATGCCACGCCAGCGGTGAATCTGTTCCGTCATGATGCGGATCCGATCCTGCTAAATCATCGGCGTGCAGAAGTCCGGGTTCGGCCGGCCGGCGAGAATGATGGCAATATCCAGGTATATTCGGTGGATGAGGTGATCGGACACACGCGGGGTTCCGCGCTACGCCAGGAATACAAACCGATCCATCTGTTCGGTGCCAGCGGCACCCGCGATCCGTACTATGACATGCGATTCATGAGCGATGCCGAAGGCGGGCACGCTGAGCCGCATTTGCTGGTGGCCTATCCGCCCGGCGTCGAATTACCGGCGCAACAAACGTTGATCCTGGGGCTGACCTGCAGTAATGGTCGCCTGCCGGCGCAATTGCGTCCCGGTGACATCTCGCGCTCCACCAGTGGAACTTCCGACCTGATTTCGTTCCGTAACGTGCTGCCGCCTGCCGATGGTGCCGAACCACCGATGGGTGAGGCCGTGTTGTGGCGTTTGCTCTCGCATCTCGCGCTCAATTTTCTGCCGATTGCCGATGCCGATACCCTGCAGGCTTTGCTCAGGTTATATGTGGCGCAGGGTGGCGCGCAATCGCCGCGCGAAGTGGCCAATCAACGCCGCATTGCGTCCATCTCGCAAGTCGCGGTCAAACCGGCCGATCGTTTGCTGGCCGGAAGCATCGTGCGCGGGCAGGAGATCCGTGTGGATATGCGGCAGGATCACTTCGCTTCACCCGGTGATCAATATCTATTCGGCGTGATTCTGGATCGGGTGCTGGCGACCTTCGCCACGCTCAACAGTTTCACCGCCTTCTCAGTCAAGGACGAACAAACCGGAAGTGTGTATGCATGGCCACCGAGACTCGGCAAGCGACCTCTGATCTAGAGCGCGAGCTCATCGCCAACGGCCGGGAGTACGATTTCTTCCAGGCCGTGCGGTTGTTGCAGCGTCTGCCGGATGCGGCAGGGGGCACTCGTTTCCGTCCGCTGCTGAGTCTCGAGCGCGGCGAGGCTGATATCACCGGAGTGCGGCATCGCGAGGAAGGTGGTTACGAAATCTCGCCCACCTTCATGGCCCTGTATGGCGTATCTTCGCCGCTGCCGGTTTGGTACACCGCGGAATTGCTGGAAGACGAATGGAACGATCAGCATGCGGCACGCGATGTGCTCGACATGCTGCATCAGCAGATCTATCCGCTGCTGTACTCGGCTTGGCGCAAATACCGTTTCGCGCTGAATGCCATTGAGGGCGATGCAGACCCGTATTGGGGGATGCTGTACGCATTCATGGGCTTGTACGAACCGCAGGTGCGGGCGCGTGCGCCGGATGCGGCCCGGCTATTACGCTATGCCAGCCTGTTCAGCCGGCAGGTGCGCAGCGCAGGGGCACTGGAAGCCGTATTGCGTGGTGCGCTTGGCGGTCCCGAAGTAGAAGTTGTGCAGTGCGTGAAGCGGCAGGCTCTGATTCCGCTTGATCAGCGCGCCAGCATCGGTCGCAGCGGCTGTGTGTTGGGCGAGGATGCGGTGCTGGGCGAGCGCATCGAGGATCGTTGTGGAAAGTTCCAGGTTCGCATTGGTCCGGTCGACGCGGAAACGTTTAATGCCGCCTTGCGCGAGGATGGGCTGGTCGCGCGTGTGAAGCGGGTATGCAGCTATTTCCTGGTGCAACCACTGGAATGTGAAATGGTACTGGTGCTGGCCCCCGAAGTGGCGCAGCCCGCGACCCTCGGCGGTAGCGATTGGAGCCGTCTGATGGGTTTCAACGAATTCGCCACC
>JBOIBL010000203.1:0-4754 GCA_050739495.1 Gammaproteobacteria bacterium
ATCCAGGGCTATGACACCTTGCCTACGTCGGCACTCTTGAAACAAATCAATCGCGCTTCGCTCTCGGAACTCGAGTGGCGTTTGTCGGTGCCGATTTCTGCATTGTTGCTGGTGTTTCTTGCCGTACCCCTGGCCCGTACTTCGCCGCGTCAGGGACGCTATGGCAAGTTGCTGGTGGCCATTCTGGCCTATGTCATTTATGCCAACCTGGTCGGTATCGCACGGGTCTGGCTACAGAAAGATATCGTGCCGGCAGGCATCGGTATCTGGTGGGTGCACGGCATATTCCTGATCGCGACCTTGATGATGCTGTATCAGCAATATGGTTTGCACGATCTGTTTGGTTCGCGCAAGGTGAAAGCCGCATGAAGCTGCTGGATCGCTATCTCGCGCGGCAAGTGGTGGCAAATACCTTGTTGGTGTTGCTGGCACTCACCGCTATCTCCAGCCTGATCACCTTCGTCGGCGAATTCGACAACATCGGGCAGGGCCATTACACTCTGGGGGCCGCCGCACGTTATGCCGCGCTCTATGTCCCGGCACAGGCTTATGCGATGTTTCCGGTAGCGGTGTTGCTGGGTGCGATGCTGGGCCTGGGTGACCTGGCTTCTCACAATGAGCTCATGGTGTTACGTACCGCCGGGGTGTCAGTGCTGCGGGTCGGTCTCAGCGCCATGCTCGGTGGTGCCGTCCTGGTTGTCGTATGTGTGGCACTGGGCGAGTTCGTGGCGCCACCCGCTGAACGCAGCGCGGAAGATCAGCGCTCGCTGCTCTTGTACAACCAGGCCAACGTACTGGGAGCGGGCGGCGTCTGGGCCAAGGATGGAAACCTGTTCGTCAACGTCAAGAAGATCGGGTCAAGTAACACCGTACAGAACATCTACCTGTTTGACTTCGATGGCTCACATCATTTGCTGAGCGCTACGCGCGCTGATTCCGCATTATTCCGCGATGGTAGCTGGACGCTCAGTGATTTGCGCGAGACCCGACTGAATCCGCAAGGCTCAGTCATCTACAAGGCACGCGCTGCGCCATGGAAGACCTTGCTCGCACCCAGCTTGCTTAATCTTTTCGTAGTGGATACCGATAGTCTGTCGGCGAGGGGCCTGTATCACTATATAGATTATCTGAAAGCGAACGGGATCGACGCCGGGCGTTACATCGCCGCATTCTGGGGCAAGCTCGCGCAACCGGTCTCGGTGCTGTTGATGATGTTGCTGGCGTTGCCGTTCGTGTTCGGGCCACTGCGTTCTTCCAGTACCGGGCAACGGCTGCTGGTCGGAATGCTGATCGGCATCGGCTTCTATGTGTTCAACAGTATTTTTACCCAGACCGGGGTGGTGTTTGGCCTCAACCCCGTGTTCACGGCTTGGTTTCCGACGGTATTGCTGGCGATTGTCAGTGGGTTCGCAGTGAGCAGGATCCGCTAGGCTTATGGGCACCTCTAAAAATCGATCTTTATGATTTCTGGGGGTGTTTTTGACCAGGGATGGTCTTACATTACGAAGGGCAGGACGCCCGAGAGTAATGCGAAAATGATCTCGTAAGCCTCATGTACTACCGTGTACACTCCGGTTACTCGATCATTTCTGCCTACCCAGAAACCAAAATCTCTGATTTTTAGATGTGCCCTTATTCCGTGTTCTGATTGGATAGTTGCGCGAACGAGGGCGCCATGCGCAACTCTGTGCCGGAAAGCCGATCATGCCAGGTCTTGCGTTCGCGATCGAACAATGACCAGATGAATCCGAGACCAAGCACCAGCCAGGACAGCAGTGAGGCGAGATAACGCAACAGCGCCTGTTTCCACGAGATGCGCGCACCGTTCGACGATTGCACCACCCGCACTTTCCAAGCCAGCATGCCGAGCGTCTGCCCGCTGCGAGTCCAGAAACCCGCGAAGAACAGAAACCCGATAGTCAGCAGATAAAGCCGGTAGAGCATGATCGCCGGCAGGTTTGTCGATGCCACCGCTTCACCGTGGGTGAGCGGCAGAATCAGGGCAGTGCCGAGAAACCATAAAGCCAGAACGATCAGGCTGTCATAGAACGCTGCAGCCAGCCGTCGCCATAATGCCGGGGCAAGCGAGAGAGGGGCGACTGATGGAGTTTGGTCGGTCACAGCGTTCATCATCGGCCGGCAGGGGAAGGAATCTGGCGCTCCCTACCGGATTCGAACCGGTGTTTAAGCCTTGAGAGGGCTCCGTCCTAGGCCTCTAGACGAAGGGAGCGAGCGCGAAAAGGAGTGGTATTATACGCAGGCCTCGCGCCGTTTCCATATGACAGGCGCCCTGAGGCTGGGTTTTCAGGGGCATGGCCCGATTCGCCACCAGAAGCGATTTCTTCGAACCGACAACACGTGAACATTTTGGATCAATCCCTCGTCAATCCCGCCATCGTCCCTCGTGCAGAACACGCCATCTCCCGGGCCAATATCTCGGAGAGCGCCCTCAAGGTACTTTACCGGCTCAAGAGTGCCGGCTTTGAGTCCTATCTGGTAGGCGGCGGGGTACGCGATCTGTTGCTTGGCCGCGAACCCAAGGATTTCGATGTCGCCACCGATGCGAGTCCTGAGCAGGTACAAGCCTTGTTTCGTAACTGCCGTCTGATCGGCAGGCGCTTCCGGCTGGCGCATGTGCGGTTTGGCGGGGATATCATCGAAGTGGCAACGTTTCGCGCCACTCAGCAGGACGAGATGGATGAGGATGAGACCCGCCACGATCTGACCCTGAATGAGAGTGGCCGAATCCTGCGCGACAACGCCTATGGAACCCTGGAACAGGATGCCTTCCGACGCGATTTCAGCATCAATGCGCTCTACTACGACATCCGCGATTTTTCCATTGTGGATTATGTGGACGGTCTGGCCGATCTGCGTGCCGGCAGCCTGCGACTGATTGGCGACCCGGACAAACGCTATCGCGAGGATCCGGTTCGCATGCTGCGCGCCGCCCGGTTTGCCGCCAAACTCGGGTTTCGTATCCACCCAGACACGGAACGACCGATCGCCGCGCTGGCGCCGTTACTTGGCGATATCCCGCCGGCGCGTCTGTTCGAGGAAATATTGAAACTGTTCCTGTACGGGTTCGGTTTGCAGGCCTTCGAGACGTTGCGTCATTACGGTCTGTTCGCGCAATTGTTTCCGCATACCGATGCAGTACTGAGTGTCGAGGAACAGGGTTTTCCACATGTCTTCATCGCCAAGGCCCTGGCGAGTACCGATGCGCGTGTCGCGGAAGGGCGCCCGGTCACGCCGGCATTTCTGTTTGCCGCGCTACTCTGGGAACCGGTACGACAGCGCGCCGCTGCTTTGCAGGCATCGGGTATGCATCCAGGGGATGCCTACCGGCAGGCAGCTTACGAAGTGGTGGACGAACAAACTGCGCATGTGGCATTGCCACGCCGTTTCGTGACACCCATGGTCGAGATTTATCAGATGCAGTCGCGTTTATTGCAACGTGAAGGCAAGCGTCCGTTGCGGCTGCTTGGGCATCCGCGCTTCCGCGCCGCCTACGATTTTCTGATGCTGCGTGCCGAAGCCGGCGATGCAGATCAGGAACTGGTCGATTGGTGGACGCAATTGCAAGCTGCGAATCCGGATCAGCAATCCGCTTTACTGAACGCAAACCGTTCGCCTCCATCAGGCAATGGACGCCGCCGCCGGCGCCGTAATCGCGGTGCCGGGTGACGGTGGCGCATGCAAAACATGGTGGTCGCCTACATCGGTCTCGGCAGTAACCAGGATCATCCAGTAAGGCAGGTACGCAAAGCGATCGAGGAACTGGCGGGTCTGCCATCCACACGGTTGCTGACATCCTCTCCTTTCTATAAAAGTGCACCGCTCGGTCCGGCGGATCAACCGGACTATATCAATGCCGTCGCGGCGCTCGAAACGGGGCTCACTCCGTCAGCATTGCTCAATGCCTTGCAGACCCTCGAGGGCCAACATGGTCGGGTGCGCGGGGGAGTGCGCTGGGGGCCGCGCAACCTGGACCTGGATCTGTTGCTGTACGGTAATGCGATTATCGATGCCCCCGATCTGCAGGTTCCGCATCCGGGTCTGCCGGAGCGGGGGTTCGTCCTGTATCCTCTCGCGGACATCGCCCCCGATTTCGATGTTCCGGGGCATGGCCCGGTAAAGCATTTGCTGGCGCGCTGTGTGCAGGCGCGGATCGAAGTTCTGGGAGAAGCTGCGGATGAGTGAAGCGCAATCACGCTATCTGGTCGTCGAAGGCCCCATCGGAGTCGGCAAAACCAGTCTGGCACGGCGGCTTGCCAGGACCTTCGGCGGCGAACCGTTGCTGGAACGCGCCGAAGAAAACCCGTTCCTGGAAAAGTTCTATCGCGATCCGAAAGGTGCGGCGTTACCGACCCAGTTGTCATTCCTGTTCCAGCGCGCGCAGCAGCTGCAGGCCTTGCGCCAGGGCGACATCTTCACGCCCTTGCGGGTGGCGGATTTCATGCTGGAGAAGGACCGCCTGTTTGCCCAGTTGAACCTTGACGACGACGAACTCGGGCTTTATGAACAGGTTTATCAGCATTTAACCCTGGATGCGCCGGCACCGGATCTTGTCGTTTATCTGCAGGCGCCGATCGAGGTCCTGATGCAGCGGGTCGCAAAACGCGGCATCGGCTACGAACAATTCATACAACGCGAATACCTGACGCGTATCGCCGAAGCTTATTCACGGTTTTTTTATCATTACGAACGTTCACCGTTGTTGATCGTGAACGCGGCGGACATCAACCCGGTGG
>JBOIBL010000204.1:0-3994 GCA_050739495.1 Gammaproteobacteria bacterium
GAAGATCAGCCGCTGTTGAAAGAAATCATGGATTCCGCCGTCGGCACCCTGCGTTGCCCTGGCGCCTGTGTCCCTGCAAGCGTCCACCGGAATGACGGCCGCTAGTGCTTTGCCGCGGCCCGGGCGCGATATCTTGCAAACAACGTTTCCAGTGAGATGTCTTTGGTCTCTTCGAATTGCCGGTCCAGCGGCATGAGTTGCTGGATGCGATCGATGCGGAAGTTGCGGTAATCCTCGCGCGTCTCGCACCAGGCGGCGAGGGTCCAGACGTTGCCCCAGAAGAAGAGCCCCAAAGGTCGCACGTTGCGACTCGATTGTTCGCCGTCTTCGCGGGTATAGCGGATATCCAATACTTGTCGCTTGTTGATGGCGTCGCGCAATTTGTCGAGTTGCGGGGTGTGTCGGGCATAGGCGTGGAAACCGGGCGCGAACAGGCGCGTGTCGCCGATCTTCTCCTTCAGTTTCGGTGGCAGCGCATGTTCGATCTTCACCAACGCTTGTTCCGCCGCGTCGGCCAGCGTGTTGCCAGCCCAGGCTTTGACCAGCCGTGCACCGGTGACCAGTGCTTCCATTTCTTCGGGCGAGAACATCAGCGGTGGCAGGTTGAAGCCGGCGTGCAGCATGTAGCCGACGCCGGCTTCACCATCGATGGGCACCCCGGATAACACCAGATCCTGTACGTCCCGGTAAACCGTTCGTTCCGATACCCGCAAGCGCTCGGCGAGCTGTCTGGCGGTGACGAGCTTGCGGCCTTGCAGTAGTTGGACGATCTGGAAGAGTCGATCCGCTCTTCTCATCCGGCGGTGTCCTTTGCTGGTTTTAGGCGAGCGAGTGTAAACCGATCCGGTTGCCCTCGGTATCGCAGACCACGGCGATGTGTCCCAGGTCCTCGCCCAGTTTGGTCTTGGGCGTCATGACGTGACCACCAGCGGATTCCACGCGCTGCAAGGCCTGGTTGAGTTCGTCTTCCACCAGCAGGAACACGTTGTTGCCGTCGAGACTCGGCTGCAGGTATTCCGCCTGCGTGACCGCACCGCCCACGCCGCTCTGCTCATACGGGAACACCGCCATGCGTTCGCCCAGCATGGTCTGTTCGCGCAACGGCTTTTGCAGCACACTGGAATAGAACTTGACCGCGCGATTGAAATCACGGGCCGGAATCTGGAACCAGCTGATCGCACTTGTCTGTTTGCTCATGACCGTTCTCCATTCAGGTTGATGACGGGATGCAGTCTGCGCGGGGGCTACTGACAGCGTCCTGTCAGTAGACATGCGGGTGGTCTTACCATTTGATAACAGGAGCCCGGGAATCGATACGGTGGCCGTCGCCGCGCATCGGGGCTGTGCGCGGCAGGACCCGTATTGAAACCCCGCGGGTTTACGGCAGGCGGTGCGGTGGGAATGCACGCTGGCCTGCACGTATTTAATTACATATTGAAGTGTTCAAATCCGGATGAGGTTTCAATGGATTCCTCCATCATGCCGGTGCCTTGCTCATCCACCCACTGCTCGCGCAGTTCCTTGGTCACCTGCGCGGGTGCGGCGGGTTTTGCGACTTTGCGAACGGTCCGCTTCTTTGCGGTCTTGCCCGGGCGTTTGGTGCTTCTGCTTTTGGCGGCCGCTTTCTTTGCAGTCCGGCGTTTGCTGGTTGCCTTGCTGCGGGTCTTCTTGCCCGCTCGGGTCACGCGCGCGACAGCCTTGCGTTTTTTGATTGTCTTACGGGCGGCCTTTTTTGCAGTTTTGGCGACACGGCGGACAGCTTTGCGTTTCGGCGCCGCCTTGGTGGTGGTCCTGATACGACCACGGGAAGTTTTTTTCCTGGCCATGTTGGTAATACCTTGCAGTGTGGACGGGTCCGGGAATGTACAAAAAAACATTACGCCTGCCATCCTGCTGCTGCCGTGATCCAGATCAAATTTTCACCGTCAGGCGCAGGCTGCCCCGGCCCTGATTGGCGAGGATTTAGCCAGCCCTGAAAGTTGCCGGCGATAGGTTCATAATCGGGCACCCCCCAATGTCATAACCCCGCTCCATATTCAGCAGGAGGTTGAGTCATGCATCGTTTTAGTTCCCTTAATAAATTTTCGTTTTCCGGTTTGGGTCTTTTGGCCACGGCCCTGACACTCGCGTTTGCGGTCTCGGCCGCAACCGCCCCGAACGCCGCACCGGAAAGCAAACTCGAATGGCGCAATGTCGGCCCTTACGTCGGTGGACGCGTGGTCGCGATCGCTGGCGTGCCGGGCGAACGCAATCTCTTTTATATGGGTGCCGTGGATGGCGGCGTCTGGAAGAGCACCAATTACGGCGTGAGCTGGACCAATATCTCGGACAAGACACTGCCGGGTTCCAGCGACAGCATCGGTGCCATCGCAGTGGCGCCCTCGGATCACAAGATCATCTACGTCGGTACCGGCGAGAGCGATATCCGCGGCAATCTGATCACCGGCGACGGCGTGTTCCGTTCCGACGACGCGGGCAAGACCTGGCGTGCAGCCGGACTCGCTGACACTCACACCATCAGCGGGCTGGCGGTGGATCCACAGAATCCCGACATCGTGTATGCGTCGTCGATGGGCCATGTATTTAAGGGCAACGACGAGCGCGGCGTGTTCAAATCCACCGACGGGGGCAAGACCTGGAACAAGGTGTTGTTCGTGAACGGCGATACCGGCGCGATCGATCTGGTGATGGATCCGAAAAATTCGCAAGTGCTGTATGCAGCGATGTGGCAGGCTTACCGTACCCCGTGGAAACTCGAAGACGGCGGTCCGGGCAGCGGGTTATACAAAAGTACCGATGGCGGGGCGCACTGGAACAAGATATCGGTCAACGATGGGTATCCGCAGGGCACGTTGGGCCGCATAGGCGTGACCGTCGCGGCCAGCAATCCGCAAATCGTATACAGCATCGTGCAGGCGAAGGACGGCGGTATCTTCCGTTCCGACGACGGCGGCGCACACTGGGCCCGTGTCAACGACAACTGGAGTCTGCGTCAGCGTGCGTTCTATTACATGAGCATCTACGCCGACCCGACCAATCCGGACGTGGTGTATGTGCCGGAAGTGGATGCGCTATGGGTCTCGCGCGACGGCGCCAAGAATTTTTCCAAACTGCATACGCCGCACGGCGACAATCACATCGTGTGGATCAATCCGGACGATCCGAGCGTTCTGCTGGAAGGTAACGATGGCGGTGCGACAGTTTCGACCGACGGCGGCAAAACCTGGAGTACGGAACACAATCAACCGACCGGCCAGTTCTATCATGTGGCACTGGACGATCAGTTCCCGTTCCACATTTATGGTGCGCAGCAGGATGAAGGCTCGACCGAAGGACCCAGCGCCACGCCGGACGGCATGATCCCGCTGGGTGACTGGAAGGGTGTAGCGTACGGTGAAAGTACCTTCATCGCGCCCAAGCCGGGCGAGCCGAACATCACGTTCGGCAGCGGTTACTACAGCATCATGATGCGTTACGACAGCAACACCGGCTAGTTTCGCGGCGTGAGTCCGTGGCCGAATTATCAGGACGGTGCTTCGGCTGGCGAGTTGAAATACCGTTTCGGCTGGACTCATCCGATCCTGTTCTCGGTGGTGAACAAGAAGGAACTGCTGGTGGGCTCGCAATACGTGCTCAAGAGCACGGACGAGGGCGCGCACTGGACGCGCATCAGCGACGATCTGACCCGCAACGATCCGGCGACTGAGATGCCGAGTGGTGGTCCGGTCGATCTGGATCAATCTGGAGCAGAAATATTTCCAGATGTCTCCGCACTGGCGGTGTCACCGCTGGATGGCAAGGAGATCTGGGCCGGTTCCGCGGACGGCTTGGTGCATATCACTACCGATGGCGGCAAGCATTGGCAAGAAATCACGCCCAAAGGATTACCACAGTGGGCGCAGATATCGTCCATCGAACCTTCGCATGTGGCGAAAGATACGGCGTATCTCACCGCATCGCGTTACATGTGGGATGACTTCCATCCCTACGTGTT
>JBOIBL010000205.1:0-15293 GCA_050739495.1 Gammaproteobacteria bacterium
CTGCTGCTTCATGACCTTGAACACGATGGAGACGTACAGCGGGATGACCGGGATGGCGGCACTCGCCTTGGTGACGATGGATTTTAGTATCGCGACCCGGGCATCGAGACCCGGATGTTTCGCGCGCAGGCTGCGCGCAGTGTCTTCGAGATGCTGCTTGGCGCGGCCGATGGTGCCGTGCCAGTAGATAGGCCAGGTAACTTCCGGGCCGATGTAACTGAACGCAACCGTCTTCGCATTTTCCGCCAGCATCCCGGCATCGTGCAACGCATCGCTCCAGAGTGCCCAATCCTCACCACCCATGACCTTGACGGTCTCGTCGATCTCTTGTTGCGTCGCAGGTTCGAGCGTGACATCGACGATCGTGTCCGTGTCGGTATCGATGGTCTTGCCGGTGAAGATTTCGCCGATAGGTTTCAATGCGGTATGCACGATTTCGCCGCTGTCCGGCAAACGGCGCGCAGGCGATGCCAGTGAATAGATCACCAGATCCACCTGTCCGCCCATCTCCTGCTTGATGAGCTCGATGACGCGTGCACGCGCCGCATCCGAAAATGCATCGCCGTTGACGGACAGACTTTGTAAACCGGCCTGCCCGGCGAACTTGTCGAACGCCACCGAGTTGTACCAGCCTGCGGTACCGGCCTTGGTATCCTTGCCAGGTTTCTCGAAGAACACGCCGAGCGTCGCTGCACCGAAGCCGAATGCTGCGGTGATCCTGGCAGCCAGTCCGTAACCCGTGGAAGCGCCAATCACCAGCACCCGTTTCGGACCATCCGCGCGCGTACCGGATTTTCTGATGACATCGATCTGGTCGAGTACGTTCAGCTCGCATCCAACCGGGTGCGCCGTGGTGCAGATGAACCCCCATACTCTGGGTTTGATGATCATGCGCGCATGCTCCTGTGCAGAGGGCATTCTACCCGAGGTGTCCTGCCACTTCGCCCAAAAAGCCGTCCGCATCGGCGGACTGGAAAATGTCTTACAATCCACGAAAATGACGATTCCGACGCATGGGTACGGGATTTTCATTACCACGCAACACTGCGTCCGCCGCCATCGTGAACAGGAAGCGATCCAGCCATGACTGAACCCGACCAGCACGCAATCTGGTGGCAGCAGGCGATTGCCAGATTCAAATCGCATTGGCTGCTCAAGATGCTGGGCACCACGACTTCCGTCACCGGGTTCATGTGCGTGTATTTCTTGCTGCTCAGGCACCCGGTGTACCCGGTAACGATGATGCCGTTGACCACTCTTGATCGGCTGATCGGTTTCCAGCCCTGGAGCCTGATTCCTTATGCCACCCTGTGGCTGTATATCTCGCTGGTGCCCGCGCTGCTCGATCTGCGGCGCGAATTGGTGCCGTACCTGAGTGCGGTCACGCTGTTGAGCCTGATCGGTTTCGCAATCTTCTTCTTCTGGCCGACCGCCATTCCCAAACCGGGCATAGATTGGACGCAACACCCTTCCATCGAATTTCTGAAAACGATCGACACCTCGGGCAACGCCTGTCCGTCCCTGCATGTAGCGTTCGCGGTCTTGACCGCACTCTGGCTGCATCGATTGCTCAGGCAGATTGGCGCGCCGTTGCTGCCACGCGTGCTGAATATCTGCTGGTGTATCGTGATCGCCTGGTCCACTCTCGCCACCAAACAACACGTAGCACTCGATCTGGAGACCGGCGCGATTCTGGGGCTGGCCGTGGCCATGTTGCACCTGCACCTGCTGCCCAGATTCCGGACGATGCAACGCATCTCCGAATCAGGCTGAAATCGCCGGCGAAGCACTCAAGCCCCTGAATAAACTGCTGAAAACAGGCACTATGTCTTGCGATGGACAAAATCCGGACCTTAAAATGTCGCGCTTGAAATTGTCCGTACAATGCATGCGGGCCAGCATCATGATGACGGGGATTCGGTTTGACTCACAATCCAAAGCACTCAGTTCAATTAACTGATTACACTGAGTTTTTTGGGATTGCCCGATGGCGTGCATGGACTCCGGGGATCAGCGATTCACAGGATTGGCAGCGCTGGATAGAGGGCAGGCTCGCACCGGCCCCGGATGACCAGCCGGACGTCAGTTATCTGCCGGGATTATTGCGCCGCCGCCTCGACCGCCCCGGGCGCATGGCGCTGCACACGGCCTGGCCCTGCGTGGAAGGTCTGGACTCGGTCCAACTGGTATTTGCTTCCCGGCATGGCGCCTTGCATCGGACAGTGGACATGTTGACCGCACTGGCAAATGATGAAGTGTTGTCACCGACCCTTTTCAGCCTGGCGGTTCACAACAGTACCGCCGGCCTGTTTTCCATCGCCCGCGGTGACCGCAGTGCCGCCACTGCGATGGCAGCCGGGCTCGACACCCTGGCCCTGAGCATACTGGAAGGAGCAAACATGGTCTCGGAGGGCGCCCCGAACGTGCTGGTGACATACACGGACGATATCGCGCCCGAACCCTATCGTGAGCACATCGCCGATCCGGCCACGCTGCCGTTCGCGATCTCTCTGTTGCTCACCCCGGCAACCGACGCCAGTCTGCGCTGTCGGCTGGGACGGGACTCCGGACCCACACCGGAACAAGCCCCGGAAACCGCCCTGATGCGGTTTCTGCTGGAAGACACCGCCCAGGTCGTGCTGGGGGCGAGTCAGAACTGGCAGTTGGAGCGTGCCCATGCTGGCTAGGCTTTATATGTTGTGGCGCGCGCTCGGCACCGGCTTCTGTTTTCTCATGTACGGCACCCTGAGCCTGATCTGCAGCCTCACCGTGCTGCCGGTGATGATGCTGTGGCCCGGTGATCATGCAGCCCGTGAACATCGGATCCGGATCCTGGTGAGCTGGTCGTTCCGTGTCCTGCTCGCCGCGATTGCGGGTCTGGGACTCGGCCGGGTCAAACTAGAAGGCCGCGAATGGCTGGCCCAGGCTCAGGGCAAACTGATCGTCGCGACGCATCCCATGTATCTGGATGTGGTGGCGCTGTTGGGCTTGTTGCCATTCGCGGATTGCGTGGTGAAAAGCGCGATGCTCAGCAATCCACTCTACCGGCGCTTCGCCAAGGCCGCCGGCTACATCAGCAACGGCGACCCGGCCACACTGGTAGAGCTGTGCATAAATTCCCTGCAACGTGGGCGCAGTCTGATCCTGTTTCCGGAAGGTACCCGCTCGGTACCCGGCGCACCGCTGCGTTTCAAGCGCGGTGCGGCGCAGGTGGCGGTACGCAGCAACTGCGAGATATTGCCGGTTATGATTCACTGTTCGCCGCCGGCTCTGCTCAAAGACACCAGCTGGTATCAGGTCCCCGAGCGGCCCTGGCGACTGCTGATAAAAGTGTATCCGCCACAACCCTTATCGGCTTTCGGATATCGTGATGATCTGCCGTACGGCGTTTCGGCACGCCACCTGACCCAAAACCTGGAAGATTTCTTCAAACAGCAACTTGCCAACCATGAATACACTGATCGAAGAACTGAAGCAGCTCATCATCGACTCGCTCGATCTTGAGGACATCACTCCGGCAGATATCGATGCGCAGGCGCCATTGTTCGGTGACGGCCTGGGCCTCGATTCCATCGATGCACTGGAACTGGGTGTCGCCATCCAGAAGAAATACCAGATCAAGCTGGATGCCAATTCCGCCGATACCCGCGAGCATTTCCATTCGGTGCAGAACCTGGCGAAGTTTGTCCAATCGCAACAGAAAATCTGAGTGGCTTGCATGCGGCGGCGGATGTGGAGCCTGTGGGTATCTATCGGATGATGCGGGCCATTATCAAATTGCTGATAGTCGGTGTGCTGTTCATCTACCCGTTCGCCATCTATTTCGGCGATGACTATCTGACACCCAGCCAGTTCCTGGCGGGTTTGCTGTTGCTGTTGGCGGGCCGGGTACTGATCGTCGCCTGGATCAAGGCAGAATACCGCAAACGGAACATCGCCTTCGCAGTGCTGCTGCTGATCGCCGCACTTGCGATACTGCTGTTACTGCCCGATGTCAAATTGATGTACCTGCGGCTTTATCCGATGCTGCTGAATCTGCTGATGTTCGCGATCTTCTTCGGTTCATTGTTCAGCTCCATGCCCCTGGCGGAACGGCTCGCGCGCTTCGTCCACAAGGAACTTCCCGCTCAGGCTGTGCTGTATACCCGGCGCGTGACCTGGACCTGGAGCATCGTGCTGTTGTTGAACGCGCTGGTCTCGCTCTATACCGCACTCGCGGCCTCGTTCGAAACCTGGACCCTCTATAACGGCATCATCACCTATCTGCTGTTCGGCAGTGTGTTCGTGTGCGAATACGCACTGCGTACCCACTTGCGTCGTAAATGGGCCGCAGCATGAACGCACGCTCCATGCACACCGATGCACTCGGCACACCGATCGCACTGACTGGCGACCGGATGCTCGATCGCGCCGAGTTCTGGCGGCGTGTGAACGGTCTGGCTGACGCGCTCTCGGCGCGTTCCGAACGTCGCTGGGCGCTGGTGTGCGAAGACAGCAGCTGGTTCGCTGCGGGCCTGTTCGCGCTGGCGAAAGCCGGTCGCAACATCGTGTTGCCGCAGGCACCGCAAGCCGGCAGTCTGCAGGCGAGTGGCGCAGAAATCGATGCAGTGCTCACCGATTGCCCGCATCAGTTTCCGGGATTCGCCGTGTTGTCGGCGACTGAGGCAAAGCGTTCCGATTCCGCCATGCCCCACATGCCGGATGATGCGGCGCTCATCGAATCCTATACCTCCGGTTCTTCCGGTACGCCGAAATGCGTGACCAAGGCATTCGCGCAATTGCGTCTGGAAGTGGCCGCGCTGGAACGCGAATGGGGCACGCGGCTCGGCGATGCGCTGGTGATCGGTACGGTGCCGCACTATCACCTTTACGGCTTGCTGGTGCGCGTACTCTGGCCGCTCATGGCCGGACGCACGTTTCTGACCACCACCTGTCTGCAACCGCCGGAACTGCGCCGCTACGCGGCGACACACCGATGCATCATCGTCAGCAGTCCGGCTTTCCTGAGTCGCATCACCGATTGCAGCGAACTACCGCCCGCGAAGCGGATCGCAGCGGTGTTCAGTTCCGGTGCGCCGTTGCCCGATACCACCGCGGAAATGCTGCAACGTGACTGGGGCCATGCACCGGTTGAAATCTATGGCAGCACCGAGACCGGCGGCATTGCCTGGCGGGCCTGGTCTGGCGCCGGCGAACGCGCATTGTGGCGTCCTATCAATGGTGTACAGGTTGAACTGCGCGAAGAGGCCGCCGGCGAACGGCTGTGGGTGAAGTCGGATTTCACCTGGCAAAGCGACTGGATGGCAACCGGCGATCTCGCACGCCTGAACCAGGACGGGCGTTTCGTGTTGCTGGGACGTGCCGATGACGTAGTGAAGTTTGAAGACAAACGCGTCTCGCTGAGCGAGATACGCATCCGGCTCATGACGCATGCGTGGGTCAGTGACGCACGCTTGCTGCTGGTGCCGGGCCGCCGCAGCGTGATCGGTGCGGTGGTGATCCTCAGCCCACAGGGTCGGGCCGCGCACGATGCTTACGGCAAGGTCAAAGTCCGCGACACGCTGCGTGCCTTGCTGCGTGAAAGCTACGAAGCGATCCTGGTCCCGCGCAAGTGGCGGTTCCTGAACGAGCTGCCTGACAACGACATGGGCAAGATCGAACTCGTCCGTCTGCAACGCTTGTTCGAGAAGAAGGCATGAACGGTTTACCCGTAGTCCTCTCACAACGCGTTGATGCTGCCTGCAGCGAACTCGAACTCGGCATCGAAGCAGGCAACCCGTGGTTTGAAGGACATTTCCCCGGCCAACCTATCCTGCCGGGCGTGGTGCAGATCGGCTGGGCGGTGCATTTTGCAAACGCACTGCACGGTCTCGGTCCGGCCGTCGCCAATCTCGAACAGATCAAATTCAAGCGCCCGATCTTCCCTGGCACCAGACTCACATTGCAACTGACCCCGAGTGCAGACGGCAAGAAGTTGCGTTACGAATACCGCGACGCTGACAGCGTTTATTCCAGCGGCACACTCGATTTCAGGGCTACCGCATGAATTTCAAGCCCTGCGCCGTGATCCCTGTGTTCAACCATCATGCCTGTCTGGAGCAGATCGTGACCGCGTTACTCGGCAACGGTTTGCCCTGCATCCTGGTGGATGACGGCAGCGACGCAATCACCAAACAGACACTGACGGAAATCGCAGCAGAACATCCGCAAGTCGAATGTCTGACTCAAGCCGAGAACCGTGGCAAAGGCATCGCCGTCATCACCGGCTTTGCGCGCGCAGGGGAACGCGGTTTCACGCATGCGTTGCAGATCGATGCCGACGGGCAGCACGATCTCACCGATGTACCCGCGATGCTGGCGCTCGCGGAACAACATCCCGGATACCTGATCTCCGGTATGCCGCTATACGATGACTCGGTACCGGGCGTGCGCTTCTATGGTCGCTACCTCACTCACGCGCTGATCTGGCTCGACACGCTTTCGTTGCGATTGCGCGATTCGATGTGCGGTTTCCGCGTCTACCCGCTGGCGCCGAGTCTGGCATTGGCCAAGCGTGTGCGCATCGGCTCGCACATGGATTTCGATACCGACATCATGACGCGCTTGTACTGGGCCGGTACTGAAAGTCTGTTCCTGCCGACCCGGGTACGTTATCCGCAGGACGGTATTTCGCATTTCCGAATGTTGCGCGACAACGCGCGCATGACCTGGCTGCATATCCGGTTGTTTCTCGGCATGTTGCCGCGCATTCCGAAACTGTTGTACCGCAACCTGACTCGCAACCGCAGCCGGCACTGGGCCAACATCGGCGAACGCGGCAGTCTGGCCGGCCTGCGCTTCATCGGTTTCATGGACCGGGTGGTGGGACGTTATATAAGTCATGCGATCCTGTATCCGGTCACGCTGTACTTCTTCGTTACGCATCCGCGCGCGCGTCGCGCGTCGCGCCAATTTCTCGCGGCGGTCGGCATGGCGCCGAGCTTGCGCAACAGTTTCCGGCATTTCATGAGTTTCTCGGTCTCGATCCTGGACAAGGTCGCGGCCTGGTATGCGCCGGCACGCATCAACGTGCGCTTCCCCGAACATCGGATGCTCGCCGATGCGGTGGCCGGCGGCCGCGGCGTACTGCTGTTGAGCGCACACCTCGGCAATCTGGAGCTCGCACGGGCACTGGCCAGCATCATCCCCGGTCTGCGCATCAACGCGCTGGTCTACACCAACAATGCGCAGAAAGTGAACGCGATGCTGGAAGAGACCAGCGACAAATACCATCTGCGACTGATCCACGTGCAGGAGATCGGACCGGATACCGCCCTGATGCTGCGCGAGAAGATCGCCGCCGGCGAAGTGGTGGTGATCGTCGGCGACCGCACGCCAGTGTCCGAACACAGCCCGGTAGTCAAAGCGGAGTTCCTCGGCCGCCCGGCACCATTCGCGATCGGCCCCTATGTGCTCGCGCATGTGCTGGAATGCCCGGTCTATCTGTTTTTCTGCATGCAGGAAGGCCACGATTACTGCGTGCACCTGGAACCGTTCGCCGAACGCATCCGCTTGCCACGCCGGGAACGTAACCAGGCTGCTGCCGACTGGGCCGCGCGCTATGCCCGGCGGTTGGCCGATTACGCCAGCCGTTTTCCGTTACAGTGGTACAACTTCTACGATTTCTGGACCGGCGACCCGGCCTTGCCGGCTACCCAACTGATGAACAACCTGCGCGAGACCAAGTCCGATGCCCAACACGACCAAGACGCCGCCTGAACCGCCAGTGATCATCGGTGGCCGGCACCTCACGCTCGATGAGGTGTGCGCCGTCGCACGCGGCGCACCGCTGACATTGAACGGCGATCAGGCCTTCCGCAAACGGATCGCACGTGGCGCGGAACTGGTGGCGGAATTCATCGCTGCCGGCAAACCCGTGTACGGCGTCAGCACCGGCTACGGCGATTCCTGCACCGTCACGATTCCGGATCGGATCCTGGAACAATTACCCGCGCATCTGGTGCGTTATCACGGTTGCGGACTGGGCGAGTATTTCGATGAACCGACCAGCATCGCGATCCTGATCACACGATTGAGTTCACTGGCAGCCGGATTCTCCGGCGTGCGCGTGGATGTACTGACGCAACTGGAAGCCTTCATCAAACACCGTATCGCACCGTTGATCCCGGAAGAAGGCTCGGTCGGTGCAAGCGGCGATCTCACTCCACTTTCCTATGTCGCAGCGACCATGATGGGCGATCGTCAGGTACGGTTCAAAGGTGAATTGCTTCCAGCCGTGCAAGTATTGAAAAAGACTGGACTCACTCCGCTCACGCTCAAGCCGAAGGAAGGTCTAGCGCTGATGAACGGCACTTCGGTGATGACCGCACTCGCCTGTCTCGCGTGGGAACGCGCCGAATATCTGTCGCGGCTGGCCACCCGCATCACCTCTTTGGTAAGCATCGCGCTCGGCAGCAATCCGAAACATTTCGCGCCGGGTCTGTTCGCGGTCAAACCGCATGCCGGGCAACAACAGATCGCGGCCTGTATCTTTGCCGACATGGGTGGCTCGACGCATGAGCAAGCCATCCGCATCCAGGACCGTTACTCGATCCGTTGCGCACCGCACGTGATCGGCGTGCTGGCCGATGCGCTAGGATGGATGCGGCGCGACATCGAGAATGAACTGAACAGTGCCAACGACAATCCGATCATCGATCCGGATTCAGGCGAGGTATATCACGGCGGACATTTCTACGGCGGACACATCGCGTTCGTCGCCGACAGCATGAAGAATGCTGTCGCCAACATCGCCGATTTGCTGGATCGTCAGCTCGCCTTGCTGGTGGACACGCGTTTCAACAACGGTCTGCCCAGCAACCTCTCCGGCGTGGAAGGTGAGCGCGCCAGTCTCAATCATGGTTTCAAGGCGGTGCAGATCGCGGTGTCGGCCTGGACGGCGGAAGCATTGAAACTGACCATGCCGGCCAGTGTGTTTTCGCGCTCCACCGAATGTCATAACCAGGACAAGGTCAGCATGGGCACCATCTCGGCGCGCGACGCGATCCGGGTGCTGGAACTCACCGAGCAGGTCGCGGCCGCGTGTCTGGCGGCGGCAGCGCAGGCGGTGGAGATCCGGCGCCGGCGTGGCAATCGGCCACCCGCACACATGGATCATTCGATCAGCAACATGCTCGCTGACGTGTTCACACTGTGTCCATACGTGGAAGAGGATCGCGCACTGGAATACGATCTGCGCCGCTTGTGCGATGCAGTCAGAACCCGGCGCTGGCCGCTGTACGGTTAGACGCATGCAGAAACCTCTCATCACCGCGCAAACCGAAATCGAGGTTCCGTTTCAGGACGTCGACCCGATGCAGATCGCCTGGCACGGCAATTACTTCCGCTATTTCGAAGCCGCACGTGCCGCCTTGTTGCGCACCATCGATTACGACTATCCGCAGATGCAGGAATCCGGCTACCTGTGGCCGATCATCGAAGCACATGTGCGCTTCGTGCAGGCGTTGCTGTACGCGCAGCGGGTACAGGTGCAGGCCGGGCTGGTGGAATGGGAAAATCGCATGAAGATCGAGTATCTGGTGCGCGATACCGCGAGCGGCAAGCGGCTCACCACCGGTTACACGATCCAGTGCGCGATCGATGGACGTACCCGGGAACTGCAACTCGTGAGTCCGCACGCATTACTGGATCGGCTCAAACCTTATTTATAAAGACATCATGCGGGTGGATTCCGCCGGGTTTCCCGGCCTGCTGAAACTGCACCGCGACAGGCTCACTTTATGGACAAGACCCGCACCATGAAATCCATACGGAATGTCACCGGCCTGCTGCTGCTCTGTATGGTCACGGGCGCATTCGCCGCGAACAACAAGGCAGCTGCTGCGACCAGTATCGATTCAACGTTCGTGCAGACCCGTACCCTGCCCGGATTCAGTACGCCATTGGTCAGTCACGGCATCATGCGTTTCGACCCGGCCCACGGCTTCCACTGGGAGATCACTGCACCCTATCACTACGTGTTCGAGATGAACGGCAAGCAAGCGCAAGAACAACTGCCGGACGGCAGCGTGCGGCAGCTGGATCCGGATCAGACGCCCTGGCTGGCGGCGGTCGAACATATCTTCATCAGTGCACTGGCCGGCAACACCAGTGACTTGCAGCGTTACTTCGAACTCGCTGTCACCCCGGTCGGCAAGGGCCGGCAGGTCATGCTGACACCCAAACCGGGACCAATGGCGAGCGCCATCGTCAGCATCCAGGTAACGGAAACTGCGCCGGGACATCCGCAACGGCTGGTGATCAGGGAAACCTCCGGAGGCCGCATGGATATCCGCTTCAGTCCCGTCTCCAAGACTGCGCCATGAACATGCGGCTATCGGTCACCGCCAGATGGATCATCTGGTCCGTTTCACTGGGGCTGTTGTGCGGCATCGCGTTTCTGCGGCTCGATATCAATCAGCCGATTAACACCGATATCCTGAGTCTGCTACCCGGCGGACACGAGTCGCCGGCACTTGCTATTGCCACCGAGCGCAGCCGCGATGCTTTCGTGCATGAACTGCTGGTACTGGTGAGTGGCGACGATACGCCACAGACCCGTGCTGCGGCACAAGCTGCTCGCAAGGCATTGCTCGCGGCCGGCTTGCACGCCGATGACACCAGTCAGACGCTCGATGCCGCGCTGGCTGTCTATCAGCAACACCGTTTTGCATTATTGACCAGTACACAATCCGCACGGCTCCAGAAATCAGGTGCGCCGGCACTGGCCACCGATGTCGCCGCATCACTCGCAAGTCCGGCCGGCATGGTGGATGCATTCGGCAACGATCCGGGTGGTTATCTCGCGCAGTTCATGGCGAGCCTGCCACGCCCCTATCCGGATTTCCTGCCGGACGGCGCTTTTTTCTCTACCGTACGCGATGGGCAACGCTTCTTTTTGTTGCGCATGGAATTGAACGGAGCAGCATTCGGCGAACGCGGGTCCAGCCAGGCCGCGAATGCCGTACAAGCAGCGCAAACTGCGGTGCAGAAAACCTGTGCGACCTGCAAATTCGAAGCAACAGGCGCGCCGTTGTTCGCCGATGTCGCGCGCCGTGAAGCGCAACACGAAACCGTGTGGCTCAGTCTGGTGTCGATGCTGCTGATCATGTTGCTGATCGCATACGTATTCCGTTCACTGGCCCCGCACGCGCTGGGTTTCCTGCAGTTGTTCGCCAGCCTGCTGGCAGCGAGTGCAGCGGTGATCGCGTGTTTCGGTTCGATCCAGATCCTGACGCTGGTGTTTGGCACCACGCTGCTCGGTATCGCGATCGATTACGCGTTCCTGTATTTCGCCGAATACTGGTTCGGCGGCAGCGCGCCACGTGACGTGATGCGCACGATTCGCCCCGGTCTGCTGATGGGCCTCGCAACCGGTATCGTCGCATTCGCTTTCATGTTGCTGGCGGGTTTTCCGGCGCTGACCCAGATCGCGATCTTCTCCGTGGCCGGACTGCTGGAAGCGGGCCTGGTGGTGGTTCTGATCTTCCCGGTAACGCTTACGCGCACGCCGGACATCGCGGCGCATCCGGCAATCATGTGGCCGCAACGTTTCATCGAGCGTGCCTGCCGGGTCTCGCGCTGGCGTTACCTGTTGCCGGCGCTGGCACTGCTGCTGGCGATCCCCGGCTGGTTGCGCCTGCAGACCAGCGACGACGTACGCGAACTGCAGCATTTCCCGCCGCAACTGATGCAAACCGATGCCCACATCCGCAACACGCTCGGCCAGATCCCGCCGCCCGGTTTCTTCCTGATCGAAGCGCCGGATCTGCAGCAGGCACTCGGTCGCGAAGAAATCCTGTTCGCAAACATCCATCGGACCCTTCCGGACAGCAACAACCTGGGGCTGTCGCGTTTCCTGCCGTCGGCTGGACAGCAACGCGCCAGTCTTGCAGCCTGGAATCACGCATTCGCATCAACAGCGGCACTGAAGTCCGCATTTACCCGCATCGGACTGCCGGCGGAACTGGCAAAGCATATCGACAAGGCATGGCGCGGCGCATCACATGAGCCGTTGACTGCAAAAACCCTGTTCGCTGCAGTTCCCGACCTGCAGCGTTTCGTGATCCCGACGCACGATAGCGTAGCGTTGCTCGCAACCGTGATCGGCAACAGCGAAATTGATCCTGCCCTGATGACCAGGGCCGCCGCCACAGTGCCCGGTACGAGTTTCATCGCGCCACTGACCCAGATCGCCGACACTTTCCACCGCATCCGGGTGCGTGCCACCTGGCTGGTCATTATCGGTTATCTGTTGATCTCGGCCTTGCTGGTTTGGCGCTACGGACGCCGCGAAGCCGTACGCATGCTGTATCCGCCGCTGCTGGCACTGGGTGTGACGCTCGGCGCACTCGGCTGGCTGGGTGAACCCATGAACATTTTCGTGGTGGTGGCGCTGATCCTGATTCTGGGGCTGGGCCGGGACTACGCGGTGTTCCTGCGCGAAGGTGGCGCGCAGCAGCGTTCACCCGCGCTGGCGGTCACGCTCTCCGCGCTCACCACCTTGTGTTCCTTCGGTCTGCTGTCGCTGAGTCAGATCCCGGCGCTGCACGCGTTCGGTCTCGCCACCCTGATCGGAATACTGGCCAGTTACCTGAGCGCGCCCTTATCCTTGTCGCCGGTGCCACGGGAAACGGCATGAATCACTTGCATCGAAACCTGATTGCACTGGCATTACTCGTGCTGCTGAGCGCGTGCGCGACGGCGCCGCTTGCACCGAACTGCACCCGCATCGGTCACGACGGCCAATTCTGCATGCTGGCGCCGGCGTCGTTGCCGGCAGTGACGGCGACACATCTGATCAGCGTGCAACACGACGGGCGCGAAGATACCTTCATGGGTCAGTTGCAGATTGATTCTCACGCGCTGCGTCTGGCCGGCTTCAGTCTGTTCGGCACCAGCCTGTTCACGATCGAATACGATGGTCGACGCATCGTCAGGCAACCGGCAAAACTCGATCTGCATCCGGAGTTACTGGTCGCGATGCTGGAACTGGCGCTGGCCGATCCCGCGGCATTGCGCGACCGTCTGCACAACCTCACACTCAAACTCGATACCACCGGCGATACGCAGACGCGCGAACTGTTCGAAAACGGTCATCTGATCGCGCGCATCGAACGTACGGGGACGCCGCTGGCCGATGCGCATCTAAGCATCGCTATCCCGCTGGCGAAACTGTCGGTGCGCATGACGCCGCTCGACGACAGCAAGGCCCAGCCATGACGCGCGTCTACCTGAATGCACTCGGCATCCTGAATGCGCTCGGCAACGACATCGCCAGCGTACGCGCCGGGCTGCATGCCGGTTCCACCGCAGGCATGCTGGCGCGCGACGATCTGATCACCGGACGCACGGTGCGTGTCGGCAGCGTAACCGCTGAACTACCGGAGATCGAAACGGAATTGTCGGTCTATGCCTCGCGCAACAATCGTCTGTTGCGCGCGGCCATCGAACAGATCCGCCCGCAACTCGACGCCGCACTGACGCGCTACGGCGCGGACCGTATCGGCATCGTGCTCGCTACCGGCACCTCCGGTATCGCCGAAGGCGAGCAGGCCATGGCTGTACAGATTCGCGACGGTGCTTTTCCACCCGCTTACGATTACCGGCAACAGGAAATCAGCGGTCCCAGCGAATACCTGCGCCGCGCCTTGAACATCGGTGGTCCGGCCTGGACCGTCTCCACCGCCTGCACTTCGAGCGCCAAGGCCTTGTCGTCGGCGCGACGTCTGCTCATCACCGGTTTGTGCGACGCTGTGATCGTGGGTGGTGTAGATACCCTGTGTCGTCTCACGCTCAACGGTTTCGCGGCACTCGAGTCGATATCGCAGGGGCTCTGCAATCCATTCAGCAAACACCGCGACGGCATCAATATCGGCGAAGGCGCAGCGATTTTCCTGATGACGCGTGAACCGGGCCCGGTAAGTCTGATCGGTGTCGGCGAATCGTCCGATGCCTTCCATATCTCCGGTCCCGATCCGGAAGGCCGTGGTGCCGAGCTTGCGATGCGCCAGGCACTGGCGGATGCCGGCATCACCGCCGATGACGTCGATTATCTCAATCTGCACGGCACTGCCACGCCACAGAACGATCTGGTGGAAAGCCATGCGGTCGCGCGGGTATTCGGAACTGGCGTGCCCTGCAGTTCCACCAAACCGCTGGTCGGTCACGCGCTGGGCGCCGCCGGTGCCACTGAAGCCGCGTTCTGCTGGTTGTTGTTGACGGAATCAGTGCCTGCTCAAGCTCCGCCGCATATCTGGGATAGCGAAATTGATCCGGCGCTCGCGCCCTTGAAACTCTGTTCGCCCGCCGAACCCGCGCGTGTGCATCGCATCGCCGCCAGCAACTCATTCGCGTTCGGTGGCAGTAATATTTGCGTCGTACTGGAGCGCGCCTGATGCTGGACGTGAACATCGCCGAACTGCTGCCGCACAAAGGCCGTGCGGTGCTGATCGATGAGGTGCTGAGCGATACTCCGGACACGATCCGGGTCGCCGCGCACATCAGTAACACCCATCCGTTCTTTGTCGCTGGTCACGGCGTGCCGAGTTGGGTCGGCATAGAAATGATGGCGCAGGCGATCGCCGCGCATGCCGGGCTGAGCGGGCGTCGCGAACAGCGCGAACCCCGCAGCGGCATGTTGCTCGGCACTCGTCGTTACCAGACAAGCACTGCATACTTTGCCGAAGGCGCCCGCCTGGAAATCCTCGCGGAACGCGAATTCGGCGAGAGCAGCGGTCTGGCTGCGTGCAATTGCCTGGTGTCGTGCAACGGACAGACATTGGCGACAGCCACCATCATAATCATCGAGATCGATGATGAAATCAGGGCGCAACATGAGCAAAACCGTGAGTGAATCAAAACGAATCCTCGTCACCGGCGCAAGCGGCGGTATCGGCGGCGCGATCGCACGCCAGCTCGGCCGCGACGGCTTCGAGGTCAGCCTGCATTACCATCGCAATAAAGCCAAAGCCGATGCGATCGTGGACGAGATCAAATCCACCGGCGGCCAGGCACACAGTCTGAGCTTCGATCTGGCGGATCGTGACGCCGCAGCCCACGCACTGGAAGCGGAACTCAAAGAGCATGGCGCGTACTGGGGCGTGGTCTGCAACGCCGGTATCACTGCCGACAACACGTTTGCTGCCTTGTCGGGTGAAGACTGGGATCGCGTCATCAATACCAATCTGGGCGGTTTCTACAATGTGTTGCGGCCACTGGTAATGCCGTTGGTAAGACTGCGTGACGGCGGTCGC
>JBOIBL010000206.1:0-6178 GCA_050739495.1 Gammaproteobacteria bacterium
GCGGTGAAGCCGAACTGACGTCCGCCTTTCACGACCTTGGCGACACGGTTTACCGCGACCAGCTTCTCCTGGAGGCCGTCACCGCTATCCGGAAGGTTATCGAATTTCGCCATGCTGCACCCTTAGAACTGCAAACCGTGTTCACGCGCGGCATCGGCCAAGGCCTTGATCCGCCCGTGATATTTGAACCCGGAACGGTCGAACGCGACCGTTTCGATCCCTGCCTGCTTGGCTTTCTCGGCGATGGTCTTGCCGACCGCACTGGCGGCGGCGATGTTGCCGGTATGCTTCAGGCCCTTCTTCATGTCCGCTTCCAGTGTGGAAGCCGACGCGACGACCTTGCCCTCGGGAGCAATGATCTGCGCATAGATATGGCTCGGCGTGCGGTGCACCGTAAGACGGTATGCACCCAGCTCGCGGATCCGGGCACGGGCGCGACGCGCGCGGCGCAGACGTGCCTGTTTCTTTTCCATCGGTTTCTTGTCCATCGCTCACACCACCCGTTATTTCTTCTTGGCCTCTTTGAGGACCACGCGTTCATCGGAGTAACGCACGCCTTTGCCCTTGTAGGGTTCCGGCGGCCGATAAGCGCGAATATCTGCGGCCACCTGGCCGACTTTCTGCAGATCCGTGCCCTTGACCAGAATCTCGGTCTGGCTCGGAGTCTCGATGTTGATGCCTTCCGGAATCTTGTAATTCACCGGATGCGAGAAACCGAGCGTCAGGTTCAATACCTTGCCCTGGGCCTGGGCGCGATAACCGACGCCGACCAGTTCCAGTTTCTTCTGGAAACCCTTCGAGACGCCGTGCACTGCATTGTTCAACAATGCGCGCGTGGTACCGGCCTGGGCATCCGCTTCCGGATGACCTTCCTTGACCGCGACATGCAAGGTGCCGTTGTCATTGTTCACCTGCACAGCAGCGTGCAGAGGAATCGTGATGCTGCCTTTCGCTGCCTTGATAGTCACAGCGTTGGCGGAGACCATCGCTTCGACACCCTTGGGGAGCGGAATCGGCTGTTTGGCTACTCTGGACATGAGAAGGATCCTTGCAACCGGTTACGAGACGACGCAGATGACTTCGCCACCCTGACCCGCGGCACGCGCGGCACGGTCGCTCATCACGCCCTTGGAGGTGGAGATCACTGCGATACCCAGGCCGCCCAGCACGCGGGGCAATTCGTCCTTGCCCTTGTACACGCGCAGGCCCGGCTTGCTGACGCGCTGGATGCGCTCGATGACCGGTCGGCCCTCGTGATATTTCAGGGTCACGGCCAGCGACGCCTTGCCGTCCTGTTCGCGCGGAGCGAAATCCTCGATGTAGCCTTCGTCCTTGAGCACGCGGGCGATCTCGAGCTTGATCTTGGACGCCGGCATGCTGACTTCGCTGCGGCCGATCTGTTGGCCGTTGCGAATACGCGTGAGCATATCGGCAATGGGATCAGTCATACTCATGGGTATCGATATCCTTGAAGTTGAAAGTTACCAGCTGGCCTTGGTCAGGCCGGGCACGTCGCCGCGCATGGCGGCTTCGCGGAGTTTGTTGCGACCCAGACCGAACTTGCGGTAGAAACCGTGCGGTCGGCCGGTGAGCTTGCAGCGATTACGCGCACGGCTCGGGCTGCCGTCGCGCGGCAGCGAGGCGAGTTTGGCGACCGCCTCATGACGTTCTTCATCGCCCGTATTCAGGTCGAAGATGATGCGCTTCAATTCGGCGCGCTTGGCAGCATATTTGGCAGCCAGCTTGGCGCGTTTGACTTCGCGGTTCACCATGGATGTCTTCGCCATGTCTCTATCCTCAGTTACGGAACGGGAAGTTGAAGGCCTGTAACAGTGCCTTGGCTTCCTCGTCACTCTTGGCCGTGGTCGTGATCGTGATGTCCATGCCCCGCAGTGCGTCGATCTTGTCGTACTCGATCTCGGGGAAAATGATCTGTTCCTTGACGCCCATGCTGAAGTTGCCGCGACCGTCGAAGGAACGGCCACTGACACCGCGGAAGTCGCGCACACGCGGCAGCGAGACGCTGATCAGGCGGTCCAGGAACTCGTACATCTGTTCGCGGCGCAGCGTCACCTTGCAACCCACGGGATAATCTTCGCGGATCTTGAAGGTCGCGATGGATTTGCGCGCCTTGGTCACCACCGGCTGCTGGCCGGCGATCTTGGTCATGTCCGCCACCGCGTTTTCCATGACTTTCTTGTCCGCAGTCGCCTCGCCCACGCCCATATTGAGCGTGATCTTGGTGATGCGCGGCACCTGCATCGGGTTCTTGTAGGCGAAGCGTTCACGCAGCTTCGGCACTACGGTATCCCGGTAAAATTGTTGCAACCTTGCCATACCAGCCGCCCTCAGACGTCAACCACTTCTTTGTTGGAACGGAAGAAGCGCACTTGGCGGCCATCTTCCAGCTTGCGGAAACCGATCCGGTCGCCCTTCTTCGTCACCGGATTGAACAGCATGACGTTGGACAGGTGGATCGGCATTTCCTTGTCGATGATGCCACCGGTCACGCCCGCATTCGGGTTCGGCCGCGTGTGCTTCTTCGCCATGTTCACGTTCTCGACGATGATGCGGTCGTTTTCCAGCACCTTGAGCACGGCACCGCGCCGGCCTTTGTCCTTGCCGGTGATGACTACTACTTCGTCGCCTTTCTTGATGCGTTGCATTGTCTCTACTCCCGGCGCTTACAGGACTTCTGGCGCCAGTGAAATGATGCGCATGAACCGCTCGTTACGCAGTTCGCGGGTCACCGGTCCGAAGATGCGGGTGCCGATGGGTTCCAGTTTGCTGTTCAGCAACACCGCGGCGTTGCCGTCGAACTTGATCAACGAGCCATCGGCACGGCGCACACCGCTGCGGGTACGCACAACCACGGCGTTGTAGACCTCGCCTTTCTTGACCTTGCCGCGCGGGATCGCATCGCCGATGCTGACCTTGATCACGTCACCAATGCGCGCATAACGGCGCTTGGACCCGCCCAGCACTTTGATGCATTTCAGGCTGCGTGCGCCGCTGTTGTCGGCGGCATCGAGCACGGTTCGCATCTGGATCATGGCTCAATCCTCTCGCTACGGTTACGACGCGGCGCGGGTTTCGCCCGCGGCACGCTGCACGATTTCGACCAGCGTCCAGGACTTGTGCCGGGACAGCGGACGGCATTGCCGGATGACGACGGTGTCGCCTTCCTGACAGGTGTTCTGTTCATCGTGCGCCTTGATCTTGGAACGGCGGCGCATGAGCTTGCCGTACATGGGGTGCGTCTCGACGCGCTCCACGGACACGGTGATGGTCTTGTCCATCTTGTTGCTGACCACCTTGCCGGTCAGCGTGCGGGACACTTTTGCTTCTGCTTCGCTCATTTGTTGCCTGCCTTCGCCTTCTCGGCGAGCACCGTCTTCACGCGCGCAATGTTCTTGCGTGCCGCCTGGATCTGATGCGCGCGCGGCATCTGGCCGGCGGCATGCTGCATACGCAGGTTGAACTGTTCCTTGCGCAGCGCGACCAGTTCGTCACGCAGCTCTTTGTCAGTCTTGTTGCGCAGTTCTTTGGCTTCCATCACATCACCACCCGGCTCACGAAAGTCGTGATAATCGGCAACTTGGCAGCAGCCAGGCGGAACGCCTCGCGCGCAGTCGCTTCGTCCACACCTTCCATCTCGTACAACACCGAACCGGGCTGGACCTTGGCCACCCAGTACTCGACGCCACCCTTGCCTTTACCCATACGCACTTCGAGCGGCTTCTTGGTGACCGGCACGTCCGGGAACACCCGGATCCAGATCTTGCCGCCGCGCTTCACGAAGCGGGTCATGGCACGACGCGCGGCTTCGATCTGGCGCGCAGTAACGCGACCGCGTTCGGTAGCCTTGAGGCCGTATTCCCCGAAGGCGACGCTGTTACCCGATTGCGCCAGACCACGATTGTGGCCCTTGAACTGCTTACGGAATTTGGTACGTTTAGGCTGCAGCATCTGCCTTCACTCCGGATTTTTTGTCGCCGGCAGTCGCTTCACGACCCGCGCCCAGTTCACTCGCATCCAACACTTCGCCCTTGAAGATCCAGACCTTGACGCCGATCACGCCGTAGGTGTTGGAGGCTTCGGCGAAACCGTAATCGATATCCGCACGCAGGGTGTGCAACGGCACACGGCCTTCGCGGTACTGCTCACTGCGCGCGATCTCGGACCCGTTGAGGCGGCCCGACACGCGCACCTTGATGCCCAGCGCACCGAGACGCATGGTGTTCTGCACGGCGCGCTTCATGGCGCGGCGGAACATGATGCGGCGCTCGAGCTGCTGCGCGATGCCTTCGGCGACCAGGTAGGCGTCGAGTTCCGGCTTGCGGATCTCCTCGATCGACACATCCACGTCCACGCCCGGCATCATCTTGACGATCTGTTTGCGCAGCGCGTCGATGTCTTCGCCTTTCTTGCCGATCACCACACCCGGACGTGCCGTGTGGATGGTGATGTGGGCCTTCTTGGCCGGCCGCTTGATCTCGATGCGGCTCACCGAGGCCTGCGCGAGTTTCTTCTTGAGGAACTCACGGACCTTGATGTCACTGAACAGGTTCTGCGCGTACAAACCCTTGGACGCGAACCACTTCGAGTTCCAGTCCGACGCGATGCCGAGGCGGAAACCTACCGGATTGACTTTCTGACCCATGCGCCTGTCCTTACTCGTCTGCCACAGTCACGGTGATGTGACTGGTACGTTTGAGAATCTGCGCGCCGCGACCCTTCGCTCGGGCCATCCAACGCTTCATGTGCGGACCTTCGTCCACCATCACGGTCGCGACCTTGAGCTCGTCGATGTCGGCACCGTTATTGTGCTCGGCATTGGCAATCGCGGATTCAAGCACCTTCTTGAACAGCACCGCGGCCTTCTTGGGGCTGAATTCCAGCAACTTGAGCGCCTGGCCGACCTGCTTGCCACGGATCTGATCCGCGACCAGCCGCGCTTTCTGCGCCGAGATGCGCGCGAATCTGTGTTTTGCCGCTACCTGCATGTCACCGACTCCTTACTTTGGCGCTTCGGCGGTCTTGCGAGCGCCGTGGCCTTTGAACATGCGTGTGTGCGAAAACTCGCCGAGCTTGTGCCCGACCATGTTTTCGCTGATCAACACCGGCACATGCTGGCGGCCGTTGTGCACTGCGATCGTCAGGCCCACCATCTCCGGCGTCACCATGGACCGGCGCGACCAGGTTTTAATGGGGCGCTTGTTGTTGCTCGCCACCGCCGACTCGACCTTCCTGGCCAGATGCGGATCGATGAACGGACCTTTGCGAATCGAACGTGGCACGTCGCAGACCTCAATAATTAATGTTCAACTTTCCAGTAAATCCGGTTACTTCGCCTTGCGGCCCCGGACGATCATGTTGTCAGTGCGCTTGTTGGCGCGCGTCTTGTAACCCTTGGTGGGCTGACCCCACGGCGAGACCGGATGCCGGCCGCCGGAAGTCTTGCCTTCGCCACCGCCATGCGGGTGGTCGATCGGGTTCATCACCACGCCGCGTACGGTCGGGCGCACGCCCAGGTGGCGCCGGGCGCCGGCCTTGCCGTACGAACGCAGGTTATGTTCGCTATTGCTCACTTCACCGATGGTGGCGCGGCAATCGACGTGTATCTTGCGCATCTCACCGGAACGCAAGCGCACCGTGGCGTAGGCGCCTTCGCGCGCCACCAGCTGCACCGAGGTACCGGCGCTGCGCGCCAGCTGCGCGCCTTTGCCGGGCTGCATCTCGATGCAATGCACCTGGGTGCCCATCGGGATGTTGCGCAACGGCAGTGTGTTGCCGGTCTTGATCGGCGCATGGCTGCCGGACTGGATCTCCTGACCCGCTTCGAGACCCTTGGGAGCCACGATGTAACGGCGTTCGCCGTCCTTGTACAACACCAGCGCGATGTGCGCGGTCCGGTTCGGATCGTATTCGATACGTTCCACGCGCGCCGGGACGTTGTCCTTGTCGCGCTTGAAATCCACCAGACGGTAATGCTGCTTGTGACCGCCACCCTGATGCCGGGTGGTGATGCGGCCGGCATTGTTGCGACCACCATTGCGACTCTGCTTCTCGAGCAGCGGCGCATGCGGCGCACCTTTGTACAGGCCCGGAGTTTCTACCGTGACGACGAAACGGCGTCCTGGTGAAGTCGGTCTGGCTTTTTTCAGTGACATAGCAT
>JBOIBL010000207.1:0-2460 GCA_050739495.1 Gammaproteobacteria bacterium
TCGAGGGCAGCGCGTATTTTCCCGTCATCTATCGCCAAGATACGTGCCTTGCTGTGCGTGCTGTCGGTCAGGATGCGTACCTGGCCACCGGTAAAAGAGCGCGCCTTGCAGCCGCGCTTTTCCAAGGCAATCGCCAGCAATGCGATGGTGACCTGTTCACCGGTTGCCAGCAGCACGTCGAGTTCACGGGCACTCGGGCGTGCGCTGATACTCTTGCCGAGCCCGAGCAGACGATCCGTCTCACCGGACATCGCCGATAACACCACCACGACCTCGTGGCCAGCACGGTGACTGGCGAGCACCTTGTCCGCCACATGTTCGATACGCGCACAATCGGCCACGGACGTGCCGCCGTACTTCTGCACGATCAGCGCCACAACCGGTCTCCGTCGTTCATGGAAGTGTGTGCGACTCCGCGCTCAACCGAGGTGGGACCGGACCCAATCGGGTACCGAATGCAATGCCGCATCGAGTCCAGCGGGATTATCGCCGCCGGCCTGTGCCATGTCCGGCCGACCGCCGCCCTTGCCACCGACTTGCTGCGCTACCGCGTTGACCAGTTCGCCGGCTTTAAGTTTCGACATGCGATCTGCGGTCACACCCGCGACCAGCCGTACTTTATTATCTTCAACTGCAGCAAGCACAATTGCGGCGGAACCCAGCTTGTTTTTGAGTTGATCCACGGTGTCGCGCAAGGTCTTGGCATCGGCACCATCGAGACGCGAGGCCAGTACCTTGACGCCATTCACGTCCACAGCCTGCGACGCCAGATCACCGCCCTGCCGGCTCGCCAGTTTGCCTTTGAGTTGTTCGAGTTCCTTTTCCAGCTTGCGATTGCGATCCAGCAACTGGCTGACTTTTTCCTGGATATTATCCAAACCACCTTTGGTGAGTTCAGCGACACCGCGCAAGGTCTGTTCGGCCTGATGCACCCAGGCCAACGCCCCATCGCCGGTCACGGCTTCGATGCGGCGCACACCCGCAGCAACACCGCCTTCGCTGACGATCTTGAACAAACCGATATCGCCAACACGACGCACATGCGTGCCGCCACACAGTTCGGTGGAGAACTCGCCAAATTTCATCACGCGCACGGTGTTGCCGTACTTCTCGCCGAACAAGGCCATGGCGCCGGACGCGATGGCATCGTCATAGCCCATCTCGCGTACATCGGCTTCGGCATTGCGGCGGATCTGTTCGTTCACCAGATCCTCGATGCCTTGCAGTTCTTCAGCTGTGATCGGCTGGTAATGCGAGAAATCAAAGCGCAGACGGTCCGGCGCCACCAAGGAACCTTTCTGCGTCACGTGCGTACCCAACACCTCTCGCAACGCTGCATGCAACAGATGGGTAGCGGAGTGATTCAGCACCGTCGCAGCGCGCAAGTGTTCATCAACCTGCGCATCGACGGTCTCGCCAATTTTCAGTTCGCCTTTGATGACGGTGCCGAGATGCGCATGTGCACCGCCGCCGCGCTTCTGGGTATCTTCGACCCTGAATTCCGCTTTGCCGGCGCTCAATAGACCTTTGTCACCTACCTGGCCGCCGGATTCCGCATAGAACGGCGTCTGATCCAGGATCACCATGCCCTGCTCGCCAGCTTTCAGCGATTTCACCGCGTCCTTGCCGCGGAACAGCGCCACGATCTTGCCTTTGCCTTGCAGGCTTTCATAACCGGTGAATCGGGTCGTGACGTTGATCTCCACGTCCTGAGCATATTCGGCATTGAACTGACTGGCGGAACGTGCCCGTTCGCGCTGTTTTTCCATTTCGCTTTCAAAGCCGCCGCTATCAAGCGTCAAACCGCGTTCGCGCGCGATGTCGTTGGTGAGATCAACCGGGAACCCGTAGGTATCGTAAAGCTTGAAAATCGTTTTGCCATCCAATCGATTATTCTTGGCACCACCTATAGCTTCTTCTAACAAACGCAATCCTTTCGTGAGAGTCTCTGCAAAACTTTCTTCTTCTTGAAGTATGACCTTCCCGAGGAATTCCTGCCTGTTTATTAAATCTGGATAGGCCTCACCCATCACAACAGCTAACGGCCCAACTAGCCTATAGAAAAATGGCTCTTTGAATCCAAGCTTATACCCGTGACGTATTGCCCGTCGCATGATGCGCCGCAGCACATATCCGCGACCCTCGTTCGCGGGCATTACACCATCCAATATCAGGAATGAAGTTGCCCGAATATGATCAGCAATAGCTTTTAGCGATCCAACTGGAGCAGAGCCACGCATTGACTCGGACATCCATAGCTTTAGCGACTGAATTAGATGCTGAAATATGTCAATGTCATAATTATCGTGTTTCCCTTCCAAAACAGCCGTAATACGTTCCAGGCCCATGCCGGTATCCACACAGGGTTTCGGCAACGGCGCCATGCTACCGTTGTCCGCACGATCGAACTGCATGAACACGAGATTCCAGATTTCGATGTAACGATCGCTGTCCTCGTCC
>JBOIBL010000208.1:0-2827 GCA_050739495.1 Gammaproteobacteria bacterium
TCAATTTCGTGCTTACCTCCCCGTTCGCACCCCAAAGTGCCCGCGTCGCGGACACCGCCACGCATCCGGTCAGTCCGATGCCCGGCCGGGTAGTCGCAGTGCACGTAAAGGTCGGGGATAATGTGCAACCCGGCCAGGCGCTGCTGGTGCTGGAAGGCATGAAGATGGAATACACAGTGAAAGCGACGGTCGCCGGTACAATCGAGAAAGTCCTGTATAACGAAGGTGACATGGTGGATGCAGACGCGCCATTAGTAGACATTAAGCCGATTGAATAATCGGCTTCCCTATCCCCTCTCCCCTGGTGGGAGAGGTTAGGGTGAGGGGGAAAACACACCCTCATCCCAACCTTCTCCCGAAGGGAGAAGGGGCAAGAATCGGAGCGATTTGAGTGAGTGAATTGCCAAAGTCAGTCAAAATCGTCGAAGTCGGCCCGCGTGACGGTCTGCAGAACGAAAAGCAGATTATTCCGGCCGCGACCAAGATCGAGTTTATCAACAGGCTCTCGGCGAGCGGCCTGCGAACCATTGAAGTCACCAGCTTCGTGAGTCCGAAATGGGTCCCGCAATTAGCCGATGCAGAGGAAGTCTTCACGGCGATTAAAAAGAAACCCGGCGTGTCGTATCCAGTGCTGGTGCCGAACGAAAAAGGCATGCAGCGCGCACTGGATGCGGGTGCAAAAGAAGTTTCGATCTTTACGGCGGCTTCAGAAACATTCAACCAGAAAAACATCAACTGCTCCATCGCCGAATCGCTTGAACGCTTCAAACCGGTGATGGCTCTGGCAGCCAAGCACAATATCCGGGTACGCGGTTATATCTCGACCGTGATCGGCTGTCCGTACGAAGGCGCGATTGCGCCTGAAGCGGTTGCCGATGTCGCGAAACAACTCGACGCCATGGGTTGCTACGAAATTTCCCTGGGCGACACCATCGGAGTCGGCACGCCGGTCAAGGCGCAACGCATGCTGACTGCAGTCGCAGCCGAGGTGCCGATGGCAAAGCTCGCTGTGCACTTCCACGACACTTATGGGCAAGCGCTCGCCAACATTCACGCTTGCCTGGAATTGGGCGTCGCCGTCGTGGATTCTTCGACGTCCGGACTGGGCGGCTGCCCTTATGCGAAAGGCGCGACCGGCAACGTCGCGACCGAGGACGTGCTGTTCATGTTGACCGGCATGGGCATCGAGACCGGCGTGAACATGGATAAACTGCTGGCTGCCGGGGCTTATATAAGTGAAGCCCTGAACCGCCGTCCGGAAAGCAAACTCGGTCGCGTGCCGGCCGATTCGCGACGCACACCCTGACCCTCACGGGAGAAACCTCATGCGTATCATCCTGATTCTCGCTGGCGTATTGCTGCTTACGCCGATGCTTGCCGGCGCTACCGATGTGCCGGCGCGTTCGCCGCAATTGCAGGCGCTCGATATCTCCGTCGGCAAGTGGGTTTATCACGGCACCACCCCGGCCACCGCCACGGCTAAAGCCGGCACCTGGACCTGGAATGCGGATTGCACCTGGTCCGCCAACCAGAACTTCCTGATGTGCAGCTTCAGCAACGTCTGGTCCGGCAAGATAGTGAAGTCGCTGGTAGTCGACACCTGGAACGACACCGACAAGACCTACTGGCATTACGAGATGTTCGCGGCCAGCGATAGCGGCGCCAAGCCGTTCATCTCGCGCATGTCGATCAAGGGCAATGTCTGGACCGAATACGGAACCAGCGAGGGAAAAGGCAAAAAGACCGCCTACCGGATCATCTATCGGTACAGCTCGCCGACCCGGGTCACTGTCAAACTCGAAACCTCCAAAGAAGGCGGCGCCTGGACCACATTCGCCGAGGGCACCGGCATCAAGCAATCCTGAGTGTGTGCGGCCAGCCCGGACGGCCGCCCAATCCCATCGGCTATAATGGCCGCCGCTCCAGCGCGGCGCCGGAGCCGTTCATTTATCTTCAATCTAAAGAACACGTCACGATGAATAACCAACGTATCCGGGTCGGCATCCTGTTCGGCGGAAAATCGGCCGAGCACGAGATCTCTCTGCTTTCGGCCAAGAACGTCATCGACGCCATCGACAAGAGCAAATACGAGCCGGTGCTGATCGGCATCGACAAGAGCGGCCGCTGGCTGATGAACGAGCCGTCCAACATGCTGCTCAATACCCATAACCCGAAGCTGATCGCACTCAACCAGGCCGAGAGCGAAAGCGTGGCGCTGGCACCGCAGAGCGAAGGCAAGTTGGTGAAACTGGACAGCGGCGACATCGGCCAGACCGTGGACGTCGTGTTCCCGATCCTGCACGGCCCGCTGGGTGAGGACGGCACCATCCAGGGTTTGCTGAAACTTGCCAACGTGCCGTTTGTCGGCGCAGGCATCCTCGGTTCCGCGGTGGGCATGGACAAGGACGTGATGAAACGCCTGCTGCGCGACGCCGGTATCCCGGTTTCAAAGTTTCTGGTATTCCGCCGTGGCGACAAGATCGATTTCGATGCAGTCAGCAAAGTACTGGGCATGCCAGTGTTCGTGAAACCGGCGAACCTGGGTTCATCGGTCGGCATCAGCAAAGCCAAGGATCAGGCGAGATTCGAGAACGCGACCAAGGAAGCGTTCCGCTACGACAGCAAGATCATTGTCGAGGAAGCCGTCAAGGGCCGCGAGATCGAATGCGCCGTGCTCGGCAACCAGAACCCGCAAGCCTCGATCGCCGGCGAGATCATACCGACGCACGAATTCTATTCCTACGAGGCGAAATACATCGATGATAACGGCGCGCGTCTGGAGATTCCCGCCAAGATTCCTGCCGATACGCTCAAGCGCGTGCAGGAC
>JBOIBL010000209.1:0-4020 GCA_050739495.1 Gammaproteobacteria bacterium
TATTTCACAGACAGCTTCCAGGCCATGCCGAAGCACGGCTATACCAAAATGTTCCAGAACATGCTCGACCACGCCAACATCAGCACGGAATTGGACATCGATTTCGCCAAGATCGGCGATCGCGGCAGTTTCGGTCACATCGTGTTTACCGGCCCGATCGACGCCTACTTTGATTATCGATACGGTCGGTTGCCGTATCGTTCGCTACGCTTCGAACACGAACACCTGCCGGGAGTCAGACAATTTCAGGAGACTGGCACGGTCAATTATCCGAACGATCATGCCTTCACGCGTATCACGGAATTCAAACATCTAACCGGCCAGGTGCATTCGGGCACCTCAATCGTGCGCGAATATCCGCAGGCGGAAGGCGACCCCTATTATCCGGTACCCCGTACAGAAAATGAGGCCTTGTTCAAGCGCTATGAGACTTTGGCTGACAAAGAAACGGACGTGACCTTCGTGGGACGTCTGGCACAGTACCGTTACTACAACATGGATCAGGTGGCTGGCGCAGCACTAGCTGCCGCCAGGAAGTTGCTGGATTAAACCAGGTCATGCGTATCGCTTTCCTGTGCAAACGCAAGTACATGGGCAAGGATGTCATCATGGACCGCTACGCGCGGTTGTATGAAATCCCCTACCAGCTAGCTCGACTCGGACATGTGGTACACGGTTATTGTTTCAGCTATCAGGGTCACGATGAAGGAACCTGGAAACACGACGCGTTACCTGGAACCTTGTCCTGGAAATCGAGGTCGCCTGGATTCGGTTATGTACCGGGACTGCTTCTGTATCCAGCGAAGTTGCTGCGAGAAGTACGCGGCTTTGCACCCGATGTGATAATCGGTGCGTCCGATATTCCACATGTGGTTTTAGCTGCCCGCATCGCCGGACGACTCAAAGTACCTTACGTCGCGGATCTATACGATAATTTTGAAAGCTTCGGGCAGGCGCGTATTCCTGGCATGGTGGGCACGTTGCGCCGGGCGGTTCGTGACGCCCAATTTGTAACCACCACCAGCGAACCCTTAAAGCAACTGGTACTCGAGCAATATGCTGCGCGCGGAACAGTGATGGCCATACCCAGCACTGTCGATAAAGCGATATTCCGCCGGCTGGACCGGCGTGCCGCGCGAGTCTCTCTGGGCCTGCCCGAACACGCAGTACTCATCGGCACGGCCGGCGGCTTGCATTCCAACAAAGGTGTGGATGTGTTGTATGCGGCGTGGCCCGACATCGCCACTCGCCACCCCGACGTGCATTTGGTGCTCGCCGGACCCATCGATTCCAACCTGCCCCCACCAGTCGATGCGCGCGTGCATTATCTCGGGTCGCTGCCGCACGACCGCACTGCAGAGGTCTTCAATGCACTGGATGTCGGCATCATCTATCTGCGAGATACCGCCTTCGGCCGTTACTGCTTTCCGCAGAAAGCCTATGAGATGCTGGCGTGCGGTTTGCCGATCATCGCGGCCGGAGTGGGCGTCATGCCAGGGCTGTTAGCAGCGACACCGGCTGCCCTGTACCGTCCGGAAGATGTGGAGGATCTGCAGCGGGCACTGTCTTACCAGTTGGACGCGCGGTCCGGCATCGATACGCCGATCCAAGACTGGGAACAACTGGTCGGCGAGATGAATCGCAAGTTGATCGAGATCGCCGGCATCAACCGCCGCCTTTGACACCCCAGGCCACATAGCCATCGCCGAGATCGAACCGGTAAAACCAGCGCTGGATCACACACAGCGGTGACACGATCGCACCCGGTATCAGGGCGAGCGTGCGATTGATGATCCCGGGCTTGGCTTGTGCGCTGCGGATACTTCGCTGCTGCGGGTTCAGCTGATCGTAACTGGAATCGTCGCGGATCATACGATTGGAAAGACGTCGCGTGATCTCCGTCGCCGGGAATCCATAATTCACAATCTTAATATCCCTGATACCGGCCTGCGCCAGCAACTCACGCAAGCCCTCTCTTTCATAGCGCCGTACGTGCCCGACGATCTCGTCTGAGCGGCCATATTTGCGCATATGGGCCGGGACCGAGACCAGGATACGACCACCGGGTCTGAGATAACTCACCCACTCGCGCAACACATCCAGGTCGTCGTCGATGTGTTCCAGCACCTCGAACGCGAACAGATAATCAAACCCCGAAGCTGGTAGTGCCGTCAACGCATCGACCACCTGGATGTGATCTCCGGCGAAAGCGAGATTCGCGCGCATCATCCGCCGGCTGTCGTCTCCCAGATCATGGCACGCACCGCTGAAACCCCGCTGCAGAAAGATACGTGTCATGTGACCGGTACCCGCGCCCATCTCCACGAACCTGCCGGCTGGCCAGTCCTTGCTGACATCATGCACACAGCTTTCCCGCAGGAGCAGTTTCGGCTGTTTCTTCATGATCGTTTCAGTAACACGGGGCCTGGTGCCAGCGCCAAGCGGTCTCGACGATGGACTCGATCGTATCGAGCGCCGGCTTCCAACCGAGTGCCTGCCGTGCCGCGAGGCTCGAAGCGACCAAGGTGGGTGGATCACCGGCCCGACGCGGTCCGGTATTGCACTGGATCCTCCGGTTTGTTACCCGCCGTGCCGCATCAACGACTTCCAGTACACTGTAGCCGCGATCGCTACCGAGGTTGAACCGGTGCGCGCCGGGATGATTCTCGAGATATTCCTGCGCCTGCAGATGCGCCTGCGCCAGATCGTTGACATGCACATAATCGCGCACACAGGTGCCGTCGCGGGTATCGTAGTCGGTGCCGAAGATATTTACCGCGGAACCCTCGAGCGCCGCCCCGAGCAGATTCGGAATCAGATGCGTCTCGGGATGATGTGACTCGCCGATTTCCCCCGCCGGATCTGCTCCTGCCGCATTGAAATAGCGCAACGAGACAGATCGCAATCCGTACGCCACCGCTGCATCCTCGAGCACCCGCTCGACCATCGCCTTGCTGGCACCATAGGGATTGATTGGCACCACCGGTTGCGTTTCGTCGATCGGAGACTGCTCCGGCATACCGTATACCGCCGCGCTCGATGAGAACACCAGGTTGCGCACCTCCACTTCCTGCATCGCCTGCAACAGGTTGAGGGTTCCGCCAACGTTGTTCCGGTAATACCCGAGCGGATTACGAACGGAATCCCCTACCAGGGACAGCGCACAGAAATGCATCACCACATCGTAGGCTCTACTGCTGAATACGCGACGCACCGTTTCCAGATCCAGCAGGTCGCCTTCCAGTAGTTCACCCCAACGGACTGCTTCGCGATGCCCGGTGGAAAGGTTATCGAGCACCGTGACCCGATGACCGGATTCGGCCAGGCATTTCGCCATGTGCGCGCCGATATATCCGGCACCGCCGCAGACCAGGACATGTTTCATGAAGTTCGACTCGTGTTGCCGGATGGTGAGATGACCGAGAGCAGCAAGCGCCGGTAGCCTTCGGCGATTATTGACCAGTCGACCCGTTCGAATACTGTCTGCCTGATGTCCTGGACCTGCTGTCTGGCCCGCTGCGGAGTTTCGAGCACGCTGACGACTGCTCGCGCCAGAGCTTGCGTGTCTGCAGGATTCACGCAGATGTCACCAGCTGCGCTGCCCAACAGGTCGCCGATACCGGACACGTCACCTGCAATTACCGGACAGCCGCAGGCTATCGCTTCCATCAGCGCGACCGGTAAGCCTTCCTGGTCGCCGCTGATATCTCGTATGAAAGGTGCCACGAACAGCGCAGCCCGATGATACAGGTCCGGCAACGCCTGTTGCGTTACAGCGCCGATAAAACTTACGTGCTGCTCGATACCCAGGCGCCGGGCCTGTTGGTGCAAAGCGTCGGCTTCCGGACCAAATCCCGCGAGGGTAAGCGTCACTGCGGGACGCCGCTGAATGATAATCGGCATGGCATCGAATAAATGCTGCAAACCCTTCTTGGCGACCAGTCTGCCCACAAACAACAATTCGTCGGCAGCACGCGCACGGTCGTCGCCCGGCACGAAGCGTTGCTGCATATCTACACC
>JBOIBL010000210.1:0-15393 GCA_050739495.1 Gammaproteobacteria bacterium
GTCTATACCGGCACCCCTGCAAGCGTGGAAAAGAAAGGCTGGAATGCCATGACTGAGGTACAACGCAAGGAACGCGAAAAACAGGGTATGGAAGCCTGGAAAAAATGGGGCGGAACCCATAAAGCCAGCATCGTCGGGGCGGGCGGACCGCTCGGCAAGACCAAGTGCATTTCCGAACGGGGCATCGAAGATACCCGAAACAATCTGGCCGCGTACGTGATCGTGCAAGCCGAATCACATGAAGCGGCGGCGCGGTTGTTCGAAAACCACCCTCACTTCGCGATTTTTCCCGGCGATGCGGTCGAGATCATGGAATGCCTGCCGCTGCCGGGAATGTAAAACCGGCATCTCGCCAGGATAGCTGCAGGGCTGCTGGTTAGGCTTAAGATATGAGGGGTTCCCCAAACTCTGCCTGAGGGCATCAGCATGAACAAGTTACCAAAGTGGTTCATTCCTGTCGCAATCGTCGCGCTGATATGGAACCTGCTCGGGTGCGCAGCGTTCCTGTTCGATGTCATGCTCACGCCCGAGGATGTGGCGAAGATGAGCCCGGCCGAGCAGGCAATGTATGCGGCACGCCCCATGTGGTCTGTTGCTGCAACAGCCGTGGCAGTGTGGCTTGGAGCGTTTGGTTGCGTCGGTCTTATCCTCCGTAAGCGCTGGTCGTTGTTTTTAGTCGTACTGTCATTGCTCGGAGTGATTGCCCAGGATATCTACTTGTTCGTGCTCAGTGGTTCGGCAGCGCAAGCTGGCATCATTGCCTATGTGACGCAGGGAATTGTTTTGCTCGTGGCGATCGGTCTGGTGCTGCTGAGTCATCAGGGCGCCAAACGACAGTGGCTTGCCTGACTTCAACTAACCGGCGAAAACCATCATGCCCAAACTTCGCGTCCAGAGTTTTGCGGTCTCGCTCGACGGTTTCGGTGCCGGACCTGATCAGGATCTCCAGAATCCGCTCGGCGTGGGCGGACCCGAACTCATGGAATGGTTCTTCCATACTCGCGTCTGGCGCGACATGTACCAACAGGGCGAAGGCGAAACCGGTATCGATAATTCGTTTGCCGAAAAAGGCTTCGAGAATATCGGCGCCTGGATCCTTGGCCGCAACATGTTCGGCCCGATCCGCGGACCCTGGCCGGATGAAAGCTGGCGCGGCTGGTGGGGCGAAGAGCCGCCCTATCACGTACCCGTCTTCGTACTGACGCACCATGCCCGTCCGCCGCTCGAGATGGCCGGCGGCACCGTGTTTTATTTCGTGACCAACGGCATCCATGCCGCACTGGAACAGGCCAAAGCCGCGGCAGGCAGCCGCGATGTGCGGCTTGGCGGCGGCGTAGCGACGATCCGGCAATACCTGCAAGCCGGGTTGATCGACGAGTTGCATCTGGTACTCCGGCCGATCATGTTAGGTTCCGGAGAAGCGCTCTTTGACGGCTTGAACCTGCGCGCACTGGGATATGAATGCACCGAATCTGTTCCCGGTGAACGCGCGACGCATGTAATAATGCGAAAGCGCGGCTGACTGACGCCGTTTCTTTGCCAGGAAGCAAAGACAGGATACCCTTATGGCTTACTACCTGATCAAAATTGCTATAACTACCACTCTTATCGTCGTTATCTCGGAGATCGGGAAACGCAATTCATTGATCGGAGCGATTCTCGCTTCCGTCCCGTTAGTTTCGGTATTGGCTATGATCTGGTTGTATGTGGATACCAGGGACGTAAGCAAGGTCAGCGAACTTGCCACTGGCGTGTTCTGGCTGGTACTGCCGTCGTTGGCCCTGTTCGTGGCGCTGCCGCTGCTTCTGAAGTACGGGATCAATTTCTATCTCAGCATGGCGTTAGCGGTTACGATTACGGTAATCTGCTATTTCCTGATGATTGCCGTGTTGCATCATTACGGAATCCGGGTATAAACCATCCGTCCAGCTGCCATGAAGAGACCACCATGGGCACACTTAACCGCACCAGCGCAATCTCACTTCGGAACATGAAATCTGTCACCGCGATTCCGATGTTGACCGCCTATACCACGCCGGTCGCTCGCGCGCTGGAACAGGCCGGCGTACCGGTGCTGCTGGTGGGCGATACGGTCGGCATGGTGGAAATGGGGTTCGACAGCACGCGACACGTCACCATCGAGCACATGCAATACCACATCGGTGCTGTGCGCCGCGGCGCGCCGAACACGCACATCATCGGCGATTTCCCTTACCAGACCGACACCGATCCGGATACTGCGCTCAGGAATGCACGATTGATGCTCGATGCCGGGGCGGACAGCGTAAAGCTGGAAGGTCCGAAATACGATGTGATCCGGCATCTGGTTGCCAATGGCATTCATGTAGTCGGTCACACGGGCTTGACGCCGCAGACTGCGGCCAATTTCAAACAGGTCGGCCGTGACGCGAGAGAAGCCGACCGCATATTTCAGGAAGCGCTCGGCATCTCTGCGGCTGGCACTTTCCTGCTGGTACTCGAACACATACCCAACACACTTGCCGAAACCATTACCCGCTCGGTAAGCATTCCGACCATCGGCATCGGCGCCGGCCCCGCCTGCGACGGACAGGTCCTCGTAATCAACGATGCCATCGGCCTCGGCGACAAATGGCCACCCTTCTCGCGGCAATATGCCTACGTCGGCAAGACCATCATCGAGGCGGCCGAAACCTTTGTCAGTCAGGTAACGAAAAAAACCTTCAAATAAAAACCGGCAGGCCAGAGGCCACAAGGAGATACTTGCATGAATCAACAACTGATCTTTCAACCTGTCATTGCCATGTTCCTGCTAACTGGTCTGGTATGGATATACATGTATGCCAGGCGCATCGCATTCATGGTACAGAAAAATATCAATCCACAGAGCGTTTCCACACCGGAGTTATTGAACTCAACTCTGCCGGCCAGCGTTAATAATTCTTCGAACAATCTAAAGAACCTGTTCGAGCTTCCCGTCATATTTTATGCTTTATGCATCTTCCTGTTGCTGATCCAGAAAGCAGATGCGGTGTTCCTGTATTCCGCGTGGCTCTATGTCGCGCTGCGCGCGATACACAGCCTGATCCATTGCACAGTGAACATCGTGAAATACCGATTTCAGGTTTATTTCCTCTCCGGCGTGGTCTTGTGGTTCATGGTGGCAAGACTCGCGTTGATTACGTTGTGACCGGAATATTTAGGCTGACAAGTCAATCAAAATTTTCCTTTTCCTTGATAGATTGCACCATATTCCAGTAGATTACGCTCACCGCAAGACAGCGCGGCGAGGGAATACCCTGCAAGGGTAATGACAATTATTTTTCCAAACAGGAGTTCAGGGGATGGCAAACAGCAATTTTGACAATCTTTTCAACCGTATCCCGCACGCGACGCGCTGGATGGTCGTGGCGATCATCGCGATCCTGGTGTACATGTCCCTGTACATCGTGGCCCCGGGCGAACGCGGCGTGCTGGTGACGCTGGGGCACATGAGTTCGGACATCAAGCTGCCCGGCCCGCACCTGCGGATCCCGTTCGTACAGACTTACTATCTCATGAATGTTCAGGTCACCAAGTACGAGAACGAAGAAACCGCGGCCTCCAAGGATCTGCAGAACACTTTCACCAAAGTCGCATTGAATTACACCATCGATCCAAGCGAAGTGACCAAGCTGTATCAAAATGTGGGAACCCAGGACGTACTGACCTCGAAAGTCATTGAACCGATCATGTCCAACGCAGTGAAAGCGGTCACTGCGCATTACAATGCCGAGGACCTGATCGCGCAGCGCGATACCGTGCGCGCCGGTATCGAGAAAGAGATCAAGGATGCGCTCAAACAGTACGACATCGACGTGCAGGGCGTAAATATCACCAATTTCCGTTTCTCTGAAGCCTATGCCAACGCCATCGAGGCCAAACAGGTTGCGCAGCAAAATGCCCTGAAGGCCACTTACGAATTGCAGAAGGTCCAGACCGAAGCACAACAACGCGTGGCGAATGCCGAGGCCGATGCGAAGGCTACCGTACTGAACGCTCAGGCACAGGCAAAAGCCATGGCATTAAAGGATCGTTCGGTGACGGACAGGATCCTGGTGCTGAACGCAATCGACAAGTGGGATGGGCATTACCCAACCACGCTGCTGATGACAGGGTCGGGCAAAGGCTCACCCCTGATGAACGTGCTGGAACTCCCGCACGCCAAGAAATAAGCGGCGATGGATGAGGCCAGTATTCTTGCATTCCTCTTTGTGAATCAAAAATACTGGCCTCGTTACTTCCTTAGCTTACCGGCATCCTGAGCGGCGAGTCCGCCAATTGCCGACCAATCGAGTTCATCCCCGCCTTGCGCGAGCAATGTCAGGAACCTGTCTCTTAGCAGATTTGCCAGCGGCAACGGCACACGCAACTCCTCGGCTGCCGCCAGTGTGAGACGGATATCCTTTTGCCCCAGTGGCGCAGCAAAACCGGCCGGCTGGAATTTGCCATCGGCGATCAGGCTGCCGTAGGTCTTGTAAACAGGTGCTGGGAAAAGTGTGCTGGTCAATATCTCGAGATATTGATGCAGATCGACACCGCCTTTTTCTACCAGCGCCATGGCTTCACCCAGTGATTCAATCACCGCGGCAATCAGAAAATTCCCGCTGAGTTTTACCAGGCTCGCCGATTTTGGTGAGTCGGAAATGACAAAGATTTTCTGGCCGATTGCCTCGAAGAATGGTGTTGCAGTCGCAATTGCAGCGGACTCACCCGCGGCTACGATAAAGAGTTTGCCAGCAGCCGCTGCATCGGGCCGCCCGAATACCGGTGCAGCGATAAAATGCTGGCCTGCTTTTGCGTGTTTCTTGGCGAGACGCTCAGCCAGGGTAACGCTGATCGTGCTGGAAGAGATATGGAGCGCACCACCCGGCAGGTTATGGATGATGCCTCCGTCGCCGAAGACAATATCCTCCACCGCTGCATCGTTTGCCAGCATGGTAAAGACGACATCGCAGCGGGCTGCATCTGCGATGCTGGTTGCCGGCCTGGCGCCCTGCTCGATCAACGACGCTGCTTTTCCCGGCGTCCGGTTATAGACCGTTACTTCATATCCGGCTTTCAGCAGATTGGCAGCCATCCCGACCCCCATGCGCCCAAGCCCGATAAAACCTGTATTCATATACTTGACTCCGTGATCCGATCAAGGCGTTGTCTGGAAGATACGGTCCCAAAACACAGTCGTGACACCAAAACAACACGAATGGTGTGCATGGTGATGTCGTGCGTGACGTTGTGTAGCGCGAAACAGATAGGAGCCTTTCCGGACGCGCCAGTGATGGGCCGCATGATGTACCGTGACATACCAGAGATAGCCGGCCGCCAATCCCGAAGTCAAACCGCTTGCTACATTGAACCCATCTTCCCGCCAAAGCGGGAGTAATATTCCGCCACAGATAAGGCTGGCAGTGACCCAGGTCGGTGTGCCGATCTTCGCAGTCGGCATGGCGTGATGCAGATCATGCAACTTTCGAAACGGGATCGTGTGATGGAATACGATGCGATGCAGCCAATATTCGAGCAGCGTCCAGGTCGCGATACCGATCGCGAACAAAGCCATCCAGATGAGTAAACCTACAGGCGTATCGCGATCCAGCGCCACACCTGTCAGGAGCAGCAGCAATATCGGATAGAAGACAAAATCGGCGTAATAACCGGTTTTGCTCAAACGTACGAAAGTAGCCATTTCTCGGGCGACTCAGAATCGGCGATAACCTGATTGAGCGGTTGCAGAATATTCCGGCAGGGGAAATATAGGCCTTAACGACGAATGCTTGCAAGTGTGACATATGATTGTATGCAGATAGACTACCTTAAACTTTAGTAACATCCCGCTTGCAAGCAAAGTGTTCTAAAGTTATACGAGCTGTATCCGGTTCTTTGCCAACTGAGGACCAAGCATGGCGACCTTGTGGCCTGACCTGCCCTACCCCGCGTGGCGCGAGACTTGCGACGCGCTGCATCTCTATACCCAGGTCGTCGGCAAATACCGCCTGACACGCACGCCCTGGGTGAATCACTCCTGGCACGCGACGTTTTATGTCTGCAGCCACGGACTGACCACTTCCTTCGTGCCCGACAAGCCCGGCGGTATCGAGATCATATTCGACCTGCTGGATCATGCTGTGGTGGGCATGGCGACCGACGGTCGGCGCGCACGTATCACGCTGGAACCGATGTCAGTGGCAGAATTTCATGCAAAGTTCCTGGAGATGTTGCATGCACTGGGCGGTACACCGAAATTGCACGGCATCCCGAACGAAGTGCCCGACCCGGTGCCCTTTGTCAAAGACCACGCTGCGCGGCCATACGATGCCGACGCAGTGGCACGCTTCTTTCAGGCACTGGTGTCAATCCAGCGCGTGTTCCAGCAATTCCGTACTGCGTGCCTCGGCAAGGCGAGTCCGGTGCATCTGTTCTGGGGCAGCTTCGATCTGGCAGTGACCCGCTTTTCGGGACGTCGGGCCCCGCTGCACCCGGGCGGGGTACCCGGCCTGCCGGATGCGGTGACCCGCGAAGCCTACAGTCACGAAGTCTCGTCCGCGGGTTTCTGGCCTGGCGGCGGCGCGGTCGATTATCCGGCGTTTTATTCTTATGCATACCCGGCGCCGCCGGGATTTTCAGAAGCACAAGTGCAGCCGCGCGCGACGACATTCAATGCTGCACTCGGTGAGTTCATTCTGCCGTACGATGCAGTCCGGCAATCCAGCGCCCCGGAAGACACGCTGCTGGCATTCCTGCAAAGTACCTACGATGCAGCTGCCGAACTGGGGGCATGGGATTGCGCGGCACTCGAATGTGACATGGGTGTACCCTTGCGACCGCGACCGCTGCAATATAAACCTGATTGAGCCACTCTCAATATGAATATGAAATCGATCAAATGTCAGGGCTGTGGCGGATTGTTTCCCGATATCGAAGGACCCTCGCACCGCTATATGGAATCTTGCCCCGGCTGCTGGGCTGCGTTCGGCGAAGTGTTGGCGCGCGAATACAGCGACCCGGCGTACATGGTAGTACACCGGCTGTCGGTCGATACTTATGCAGCGCAACATCCGGGCCGGCCTTCACGGCAAAGCATCCAGTCAGTCGGTTTGCATCTGATTCGGTTGTGCCTGCTGCTCGAGCAGGGAACCGATACATCGCATGCCAATGAAGCAATGCTCGCGGCAACGAAAATCAAACACACGTTTAAATGGCTCGAGCCACCTACCTCGTTGGGGTCGATGACGGTCGCCGATGTGGTGGCAGCGACGACGGTGGAGACCCATGTGCAGGGCGTCAAGACCTGGGCGAATGTCGTCTGGCAAGCCTGGTCGCCTCACCACGCTACAATCCACAACTGGATATCGGGTCAATTCGGCATGAGCAAACGATATCTTGCAAATTAATGGATGTCCTTCCCGACATTCTCATCGCAAATCTCGTAACCGTCTTTTGCGGTAGCGCCGTGGGCGCTGCATCCGCCCGACGTGGTGCATATTACGCCGGTCCCGGCAATGCATTCTGGCCCACCCTGTTTGAAGTCGGTCTGACGCCGCGCCGTCTGCAACCTGAGGAATATCCTTCAGTCATTCAATTCGGAATCGGCTTGACCGATCTTGCCAAAACGGTTTCAGGCGCAGACGCGATCCTGCGCGATGAACACTTCGGTCGTGACGATCTGCGCAGAAAGATACTTCGCTACCACCCTAGTCTGTTGGCGTTTACCAGCAAACGCGCGGCCCGGGAATTCCTCGAGCATCCGGTGAACTATGGTCTTCAGCAAGAGCAGCTCGGCGATACGGCAATCTTCGTGCTGCCATCGCCTTCCGGTGCCGCACGGGGTTACTGGGATACGGAGCCATGGCAAGCGCTCGCGCGGCTCCACACAGCGCGCCTGCAACGCCAAACATCCGCTGCGCATGTGATGTCCGAATTCGGCGAGAAATGAAGGTCGTAGCGGTTCAACATGCGCCGATGCGATTTTCGCGAGGAGCTTGCATGAATTCCTTTCGCTTGACCGGGCTTGCTTACGAGCCTTTTGCACTACTGTTCAGCCTGAACGATACCGAGCTTGCCAAGCTGGATGCGACACGTGTCACCGCGCAGCAGAGTCCGGGATACCCTTGTCGCGTCAGCCTCCAGGACGCAGAGATCGGAGAAGAACTGTTGCTGCTTCCGTATCTTCATCAACCGGCATCGTCTCCATATCGTGCTTCCGGACCGATATACGTTCGCCGTGAAGCGATCCAGCGCGTGCTGGAACCCGGAGAAATACCGGCGTATGTCAGTCGCCGCCTGATCTCGATCCGGGCGTACGATGCGGCACACATGATGCTGAATGCTGAAGTAATCGAGGGAAGCGGCATCGCGGCCGAAATCGCACGACAGTTTGCCGATCAGCGCATTGCCTACATCCATCTGCATAACGCCAGACAGGGGTGTTTCTCATGTCTGGCTGAGCGGGTCTGACCGGAATGTCGAATGCTGCAATCACTGGCCCTGATATGGAGAGCACATGAAAGCTTCGTTATCCGAATTACTCTCGCGTATTCCCGGTGCGCCATCTGCACAGTGGCCAGAGGGTGAAAGTTACGCGCTGGCGTTTTCACACGGCTCAATGTCGATCGGGTTCTATGCGCCGGTCGGCAGCGATCCGCAGCAGCCTCACACACGGGATGAGATATATATCATTCACTCCGGCACTGGAGAACTGATCATAAACGGCAAACGCCAACCCTTCGTCGCCGGTGATGTGTTCTTCGTCGGCTCCGGCGTTGAACACCGTTTCGAGAATTTCTCGAGAGATTTTGCAACCTGGGTCGTATTCTGGGGCCCGGCAGGTGGAGAACCGGACAGCAATACTCCGGCTTGAACAGTCCGGGCTACACTTCCGCCAGGTTGCCCTTCTTCTCCAGCCAGTCCTTGCGGTCGGACGCGCGTTTCTTGCCCAGCAGCATATCCATGAGTTTATCGGCATTGTCCTTGGCATCAACCGTCAACTGCACCAGCCGCCTTGTGTCAGGCGAGATGGTGGTCTCGCGGAGTTGTTGCGGACTCATCTCGCCCAACCCCTTGAATCGCGTTACCGAAATCTTGCCTTTCTGTTTCTCCGCAGCGATGCGATCCAGGGTGCCCTTGCGTTCGGCTTCATCCAGCGCGTAATACACGTTCTTGCCCACATCGATCCGGAACAGCGGCGGCATGCAGACGAACACATGTCCGCGCTGCACCAACGGCCGGAAGTGGCGCAGGAACAAGGCACACAACAAGGTGGCAATGTGCAATCCGTCGGAATCCGCATCCGCCAGAATGCAGATCTTGTGGTAACGCAAGCCGTCGAGATTACTGGAACCGGGTTCGACGCCGAGCGCGATACTGATGTCGTGCACTTCCTGTGAGCCGAGTACCTGTGATGCATCCACTTCCCAGGTATTCAGTATCTTGCCGCGCAGGGGCAGGATGGCCTGAAATTCGCGATCTCGTGCCTGCTTGGCCGAACCACCGGCGGAATCGCCTTCCACCAGAAACAACTCGCCGCGCTTCGGGTCCTGGCTCGAACAATCCGCGAGTTTCCCCGGCAGCGCCGGGCCACTGGTGACTTTCTTGCGCACCACCTGCTTGCTGAGCTTGAGCCGCTGCTGCGCATTCTCGATCGCCAGTTGCGCGATCTGTTCGCCCGATTCGGTGTGCTGATTGAGCCATAATCCCAATGCATCCTTGACGATGCCGGAAATGAAGGCCGCGGCTTCGCGTGATGACAACCGCTCCTTGGTCTGACCGGAGAATTGCGGATCGGCCAGCTTCGCGGATAACACATACGCAGCGCGATCGCAGATGTCTTCCGGCGCCAGCTTGACGCCACGCGGTACCAGATTACGGAATTCGCAGAACTCACGCACCGCTTCGGTGATTCCGGTACGCAGGCCGTTGACATGGGTGCCACCCTGGATCGTCGGAATCAGGTTCACGTAACTTTCCGCAAACACTTCACCACTGTCTGGCAACCACACCACGGCCCAGTCAGCAGCTTCCTGCTCGGCCTGCATACTGCCGGTGAACGGCTCGTCCGGCAGGTACTCGCGGCCCTCCAGAGATTCAATCAGATAATCCTTGAGCCCACCGCTGTAATGCCATTCCTCTCTTTCCAGCGTCTGTTCGTTGATGAACTTGACGGTAAGGCCCGGACACAGCACCGCCTTGGCACGCATCACATGCTTGAGTTTCGGGATGCTGAACTTGGATGAATCGAAATATTTCGGATCGGGCCAGAACCGCAACAGCGTCCCGGTATTGGCTTTGCCGATCTGCCCCTGCTCTTCCAGTTTGCCGGTGCGGCGGCCGTCCTTGAACGCCATGTGGTAGCGCTTGCCGTTGCGTCTTACCCACACTTCGAGTTTGCTGGACAGCGCGTTGACCACGGAAACACCGACACCGTGCAGGCCTCCTGAGAACTTGTAGTTCTTGCTGGAAAATTTGCCGCCTGCGTGCAGGCGCGTGAGGATCACTTCCACGCCGGGCAGTTTTTCCTTGGGGTGCATGTCCACCGGCATACCACGCCCATCGTCGTTGACCGACAAGGAGCCATCCTTGTGAACGATGACTTCGATCTTTTTCGCATGTCCGGCGATGGCTTCATCGACGCTGTTGTCGATGACTTCCTGAGCCAGGTGGTTGGGGCGGGTGGTATCGGTATACATGCCCGGCCGTTTGCGGACCGGATCGAGACCCGAGAGAACTTCGATATCGGCGGCGTCGTATCTGGCGGTCATGTATCCGGTAATCCCTGCCTAAAAAGTGGACAAGCTGCAGGCGCATGGCACCTGCGGCAGGGATTTTACCTGATTGCAGGATGATTTACGGATCGCACTCAGGCCAGGTCGGCAAGCAATGACTGACGCAAAGCATCCGGTACCGGCTGCAGCACATGCTGGTAGTTGGCATGGCTGACGCCGGCATTGAGCGCGGCGCCCTCTTTGAGCGATTTGATCATCGCCGGAGTCAACTCGAAACGCATGAAATGAACCGACGAGGTCTTGTCGCCAGTCTCGCGTTCCATGTCTTCATCGGCGATGGCATTGACCCGGTCATGGCCGGTGACCTGGACCCAGGTAACGTCCTCGATGCCGATCAGGCGCGCCAGCGCCTGCTGCCGTTCCGCCACATCCTCGAACTCGATCAGCATGGTGGCCTTGAAGTTGCTGCCGTCCGGAATCAACGGATTGTAGGCGTCGAGTTCATCCTGGATTCCGGCTGGCTCGAAGATACGTTCGGCGCGCAGCATCTCCTGCACCTGATACTGCATGGTGAGCCGATCCTCGAACAAAAGCGTCACGTTCGGCCCGATATGCAGCGTGCGGGCTCGCTTGTGCTGCATGACTTGCTCGCGAAACGCATTGCGCTTCTGTGAATATTCTTCCAGACCCCAGAGATCCTTGCGTTCCAGCTTCTTCATGTCCGCTTCCTGTATATCAATCTGTCTTGTCCTTGATGGGGCCTTCCTTGAAGAGATACTCGCGCAGCTCATGGTCGAAACACTTGTTCTTGCGGCGTATCCATTCCAGCACCATGGATGCGTGCTCAATCTCCTCATCACGGTTGTGGGCCAATATCTCCGCCAGCTGCTTGTCCTTGCAGGCAGAGACACGCTGGTTGTACCAGTCCACCGCTTCCAGTTCTTCCATCAGCGACACGACCGCACGATGAAAATCACGCACCTCGTCTGACAGTTCCTCGATCGGCTCGTGATAACCTTCGCTCGCCATAATCTTCTCCCGATATCTGATTAATCAGTCATTCAATTCTATTTGGTTCAACCTACACCATGAAATGAGAGATTTTGTTCTCTGGGTAGGGCCGGTTTTTGCTCCTGCAAAACCTGCACTTCCGAGGCCGCGCACAACACCGCCAGAGAACAAAAGATCCATTTCATCAGATGCCGTATGCCATGCGCAGCAACCTCATCGGCGGCTCCGGCTCGCGCCGGTCAGCGAGGCCGTTCTGAATCTGCTCGCCTGCCATGGGGCAATCACTGCTGTAATGATCGCAGCCTGAATCCGCCACCCGACTCATGACCGGCCGGCCGATCTTCATCGAGATTTCGTGGTATTCGCTCTTCACGGCATAGGTGCCGTTGTGACCCGAACAACGCTCGATGGCGTCCACTTGCGTATCGGGCACCAGCTCCAGCGCCTGTTTGGTCTTCATACCCAGATTCTGCACCCGCAGATGACACGGGATGTGATAAGAGATTTTGCCCAGCGACTGCTTGAAATCGGTCTTCAGCTTGCCGGCTTTGTGCCGCAGCATCAGGTATTCGAACGGATCGTAGATCGCATCCCGCACCTTGATCACGTCCGCATCGTCCGGAAACATCAGCGGCAACCCCTGCTTGAACATCAACACGCAGGACGGGATCGGAGCGACGATATCAAAACCTTCGTCCACCAGCTTCGCGAGCATCGGAATATTCACTTCCTTGGACTTGCGGATCGATTCGAGATCGCCGAGTTCCAGCTTGGGCATCCCGCAGCAGCGTTCCTGTGGCGTGAGTTTGACCGGAATCCCGTTGTGTTCGAACACGGCAACCAGATCCTCAGCCAGTTCCGGCTGGTTGTGATTGCCATAGCACGTGACGAACAATACCACCTGCCCGCGTGTACCTTCTGCAGGTTCCGCCTTGGCCCCATTTACAGCATGATGCTTGAGGCGCTTGCGCGCCGTATCGCTGTGAAACTGCGGGACTACGGCATCAGGATGGATGCCCAAAGTCTTGTCCAGCAGCTTGCGTGCAGCACCATTGTGATTCACCGCGTTCACGGTCTGCACCACAATCGGGATACCGGCGAACTTGCCCAGCTTGTCCGGTGCAGAAAGGACCCTGTCGCGGAAACTCGCGCCCTGATCCTTGAACTTGAAGGCCTTGGCACGCAGCATCAGATGCGGAAAATCCACGTTCCAGGGATGCGGCGGCACGTATGGACATTTGGTCATGTAACACATGTCGCAGAGATAACAGTTATCCACGACGTCCCAATAAACCTTGCGATCTACGCCGTCCAGTTCCATGGACGGAGAGTTATCTATGGCATCGAACAGGGTCGGAAACGAATTACACAGGCTGAAGCACCGGCGGCAGCCGTGGCATATATCGAATACCCGCTCCAGTTCCTTGAACAGCAACTCTTCGTTGCCAAATTCCGGATTCTGCCAGTCGATCGGATGCCGGGTCGGCGCTTCGAGACCGCCTTCCCGCCCTTGCCCTTCGTTGGAGGCCATGTCTGTTCCCCGATGCAATGACGAATGGGGGCGCCGCAGCGCCCCCACTTATGCTGTCGCGGCAAACTTACTTGCCGAGATTATCCAATGCCTTCTGGAAGCGGTTCGCGTGCGAGCGTTCCGCTTTCGCCAGCGTCTCGAACCAGTCGGCGATTTCGCCGAAACCTTCGCTGCGGGCGGCCTTGGCCATGCCCGGATACATGTCGGTGTATTCGTGGGTCTCACCGGCAATTGCCGCTTTGAGGTTCTTGTCGGTGGCGCCAATCGGCAGGCCGGTGGCCGGATCGCCGACAGCTTCCAGGTATTCCAGATGCCCATGCGCGTGGCCGGTCTCGCCTTCGGCGGTGGAACGGAACACCGCGGACACATCGTTATAACCTTCCACATCCGCCTTGGCGGCGAAGTAGAGATAGCGCCGGTTGGCCTGGGACTCGCCCGCGAAGGCGTCTTTCAGGTTCTGCTCGGTCTTGCTGCCTTTCAAATTGCTCATGATTTCCTCCGCTTGATGCACATCGAGGTTGAACGCTTCCCGGCTGCGACAGCCAGAGTCTTAGACTAAGTCTAAAACTCTAGTCTTCCGATTCGACCATGTCAACACAACTCACCGGACGGCGCATTGACCCATCTCACTTCGGCGTGTAACGTGCCGCCGCCGCTGGAGAAAATGCCATGCCCAAAGCTGTGAAAACCGATGTGCCCGATTTCGAGTCCGCTCTCAAGGAGCTGGAAGGCATCGTCTCGACTCTGGAAAAAGGCGAGCTGCCGCTGGACGCCGCCCTCAAGCATTTCGAGCGCGGCATCGCCTTGACCCGCCAATGCCAAACCGCGCTCAAGCAGGCAGAACTGAAAGTAGAACAACTGCTGGAAAAAGACGGCCAGCAGACTTTGGCCCCTTTCGATACTGGAGACAAATAAGCCATGCCGTTCCGGGAGCGTGTCGCCGATTACGGCGTGCGCATCGAAACAGTCCTGGACCGCTGGCTGCCTGCCGCCGGGAAACCACCCGAGCGGCTGCATACCGCCATGCGTTATGCGGTACTCGGTGGCGGCAAACGGCTGCGGCCCCTGCTGATCTATGCCGGTGGCGAGGTACTCGGCGTATCGCCGGAACGACTGGATGGCCCGGCAGCCGCAGTCGAACTGATCCACGCCTATTCGCTGATCCACGACGACCTGCCGGCCATGGATAATGACGATCTGCGCCGCGGACGTCCCACCTGCCACCGGGCTTTCGATGAAGCGACTGCGATCCTGGCGGGCGATGCCTTGCAGGTTCAGGCGTTCCTGATCCTCGCGGAGGATCCGGCCATGCAAGTGACCCCGGCGGCGCGCGTCGACATGATCCGCAGTGTCGCCATCGCCAGCGGATCCATGGGTATGGCCGGTGGCCAGGCCATGGACCTTGCCGCTGCGGGCAACACCCTCAGCCTGGCGGAACTGGAATTGATGCATATCCACAAGACCGGTGCGCTGATCCGCGCCAGTGTGCTGCTGGCAGCACAGAGCGTCCCGGGACTCGCAGCGGAGAAACTGGCGGCACTGGACCGTTATGCCAAGTGCATCGGGCTCGCGTTCCAGATCCAGGACGATATCCTGGATGTGGCGGGAGAAACCGCGTCACTTGGCAAACAGACCGGCGCGGATGCGTCGCACAACAAACCCACCTTCCCCAGCATTCTGGGGCTCGCGGAATCGCAGCACCGCGCACAGGATCTGCACCTGCAGGCGCTCGACGCACTGCGGCCCCTCGGTGATACGGCCGAGCCACTGCGCTGGCTCTCGGAATACATCATCAGTAGGGAAAGTTGAAGGCCGGGGCATAAAGCCCGGATAATAGCTGCCCTGATTCCACGAGCGCGCGATGACCGACCTCTCCGCCTATCCCCTGCTCGCGCGCATCAACTCTCCGGAGGAATTGCGTGCACTCCCCGAAGCCAGCCTGCAGCAGGTGGCTAATGAACTGCGCGCGTATCTGATCCACACTGTGAGTAACGTCGGCGGCCATTTCGCGGCTGGACTCGGCGTAGTGGAACTCACCATCGCCGCGCATTACGTCTTCAATACACCGTATGACCGGCTGGTCTGGGACGTCGGGCATCAGGCCTATCCGCACAA
>JBOIBL010000211.1:0-3814 GCA_050739495.1 Gammaproteobacteria bacterium
GGCCCGATCCATCTGGGCCACATGCTGGAATACATCCAGACCGACATCTGGGTCCGATTCCAGCGCCTGCTCGGCAATGAGTGCATCTACGTCTGCGCAGACGACGCCCACGGCACCCCGATCATGCTGCGCGCCCGTCAGGAAGGCATCACGCCCGAGCAGCTCATCGCCCGCACTGAGACCGAGCACCGGGCTGATTTCAAGGACTTCCTGATCAGCACCGACAACTACCACACCACCCATTCGCCGGAAAATCGCGAGCTGGCCACTCTTATATATAAGAAGTTACACGACGGCGGGCACATCGCCACCCGCACCATCAAGCAGTTCTACGACGAGCAGGCCAGGATGTTCCTGCCCGACCGCTTCATCAAGGGCACCTGCCCGCGCTGCGGCACGCCGGACCAGTACGGCGATGCCTGCGAGAACTGCGGCGCCACCTATTCGCCGGCCGATCTCAAGAATCCGGTCTCGGTGATCTCCGGCACCCGCCCGGTGGAGCGCGAGTCCGAGCACTACTTCTTCAAGCTCGGCGATTTCGACGAGATGTTGCACAAGTGGACGCGCGCCGGGCATCTGCACGAAGCCGTCACCCGCAAACTGGATGAATGGTTCAAGGCCGGCCTGCAGGATTGGGACATCTCGCGCGATGCGCCGTATTTCGGCTTCGAGATCCCCGACGCGCCCGGCAAGTTCTTCTACGTCTGGCTCGATGCGCCGATCGGCTACATGGCGAGTTTCAAGAACCTGTGTGACAGCAGGGAAAAAAATCCCGGCGGCAAACTGCGCTTCGACGATTTCTGGGCCAAGCAGAACCAGGACCAGACCGAGCTGTATCACTTCATCGGCAAGGACATCACTTACTTCCATACTTTGTTCTGGCCTGCGATGTTATACGGCGCTGGCTTCCGCACCCCGACTGCGGTGTACGCGCACGGCTTCCTGACCGTGAACGGCCAGAAGATGTCGAAATCGCGTGGCACCTTCATCAAGGCTCGCACGTATCTGGATCATCTCGATCCGGAATACCTACGCTACTACTTTGCTGCCAAACTCGGTGACGGGGTGGATGACATTGACCTTAATCTGGACGATTTCGTGCAGCGGGTTAATTCTGATCTGGTTGGAAAACTGGTAAATATCGCCAGCCGTTGCGCTAGCATATTAAATAAATATTTTGAAAATAAATTGCTTTCTATCGATCTTCCTAACCCGGGTATTTCTATAGAGCACCAGAAAGATATAGCGACTCTGAAGACATCGATTCTGATGGATAAAAACCCTATCGCTGAATATTATGAGAAACGGGAATATTCAAAAGTTATTCGACTTGTCATGATGCACGCTGATGCCGTTAATCAATATATTCATAAATATGAACCTTGGAAACTCGCTAAGGGAAACAATAGCTCTGAAGCTTTAGTGGTTTGCTCAGCAGCGGTTAATCTATTTCGTTGGCTAGTAACTTTCTTGCAACCGGTCGTGCCAACTTTAGCTGACGCAACTGAAAAATTCTTAAATTTAAAAGACGACATGATTTGGGATGGCATCGGGAAAACCCTGCCCAATCAACATGTGATAAATAATTTTGAAGCATTACTGACCCGGATTGAACCAAAATCCGTCACTGCCATGGTCGAAGCTTCCAAAGAAAACCTGAACGCAACTCCGAATACCCCACAGGCAAGCAATATGGAACCGATCTTCCCGGAAATCAGTTACGACGATTTTGCCAAGCTGGACCTGCGCATCGCGCGCATCGCCAAGGCCGAGCACATTGAAGGCGCCGACAAGCTCTTGCGCCTGACGCTCGATCTCGGCGGCGAGACCCGCAACGTGTTCGCCGGCATCAAGAGCGCGTATTCGCCGGAGCAACTGGAAGGCAAGCTGACCGTAATGGTCGCCAACCTCGCGCCGCGCAAGATGAAGTTCGGCGTCTCCGAAGGCATGGTGCTGGCGGCGGGTCCGGGTGGTAAAGACTTATGGATCCTAGAGCCCCACGAAGGCGCGCAGCCTGGCATGAGAGTTAAATAAAATCGGCAGGTCGTTGTGACCACGCTCACCGACAAAATCGACGCCTTGCTCCCGCAAACCCAGTGCCAGCGCTGCGGTTATCCCGATTGCCGTGCTTATGCCGAAGCGATCGCCGCTGATGAGACGGACATCAACCGCTGCCCACCCGGCGGCAGCAACACGATTCATGCCCTTTCCGAACTGACTCATCGCGACAACAAACCGCTCGACCCGGAAGTCGGTTTATTTCAACCCGGCACAGTTGCCTTCATAGACGAACCACTATGTATCGGTTGCACCAAGTGCATCCAGGCCTGCCCTGTGGATGCCATCGTCGGTGCCGCCAAACAGATGCACACCATCATCGAATCATTGTGCACCGGCTGCGAACTGTGCATCCCACCCTGTCCGGTCGATTGCATCCAGATGCAACCGTCTCGCAATGCGGCCGAGAGCATCGCCATACCCGCGACCGAAAAAGCGCGCGCCGATTTCTTCCGCGCCCGGTATCGCACACGTGGCGCACGACTGGAACTCAACAAGTTCGAACGCCAACTGCGGCGCAAGGAACCTCGAACCGCCAATCAGGGCGAACTGATCGCACGCCGCAAGACGGAGATCGCTGCGGCGGTGGCGCGGGTGCGCGCCAAGCGCGCACAGCAGGGATCCAAAAAGTCATGAACCCGGAAAAGCGCACGGCAATCTATAAAAAGCTCAAGGCAAGCAACCCCAAGCCGACCACCGAACTGGTATATCGCTCGCCATATGAACTGCTGGTCGCGGTCACTCTCTCGGCGCAAGCAACAGATGTCAGCGTAAACAAGGCTACCGAAAAACTGTTCCAGGTCGCCGACACACCCAAGGCCATGCTCGAACTCGGCGAAGCTGGACTCAAGCGCTACATCAAGACCATCGGCCTCTATAACACCAAGGCCAGAAACATCATCGCCGCCGCAAAGCTCCTGACTGAACATCATCACGGCAAGGTGCCGCGCGACCGCGCCGCGCTCGAAGCGCTGCCCGGTGTGGGCCGCAAGACCGCCAACGTGATACTCAACACTGCGTTCGGCGAACCGACTATCGCTGTGGACACCCATATCTTTCGGGTCGCGAATCGCACGGGTCTCGCGCCAGGCAAGGACGTACGGGAAGTGGAAGACCGGCTGATGAAGTTCACGCCTGATAAATACAAACAGGATGCACACCACTGGCTGATCCTGCACGGCCGCTATGTCTGCAAAGCCCGCAAGCCCGAGTGCTGGCGGTGCGTGATCGCCTCGCTGTGCGAATACCGGCCCAAGACTTCGGCACCCACCAAATAAAGTTGTAATCCGCTTCCATCATGTATTTTTGAAATGCATCTATACTTTGTCCGTGATTCCTTTCAACTAACAAGCCATCAAGGAGCACGCACATGAAACCTGAAGTTTGCTGGCTGGCAGCGACCGCCATGATGACCGGGCTGTTTTTCCTTCCTTATGTACTGGATCGCGTGATGGTCCTTGGCATCATGGGCACCTTGAAAAACCCTGATCCCAATAGCAAACCCCTACATCCGTGGGCTCAACGTGCCAAACAGGCACATTACAATGCGGTGGAAAATCTAGTGGTGTTTACGGCGCTGGTGGCCGCAGCACAATTTGCCGGCATTAGCACCGAACTGACAGTCTGGGGCTGCATGCTGTATTTCTGGGCCCGCTTGGCTCACTATGTGATATACACTTTGGGCTGGCCGGTATTGCGCACACTGAGTTTTGTCGTGGCGGTAATCGGTGAGGTGCTGATCGCGATTCCCTTGCTG
>JBOIBL010000212.1:0-3476 GCA_050739495.1 Gammaproteobacteria bacterium
CACTCACTTCCTGGCGTACCTGGTCCAGCGTGTGTTGTACGTACTGTTCATTTACTTTCATGTCTGCGCGCATATGCAGCAGGAAATCGAATAAACCGAATTCGAGTTGACGCAACATGAACAGGGCACTGTGGAAATGCCGGGCACCGGTGAGTTTCTGGTACAAGCTGTCGGGCAACGGCTCACCGGTTTCGTAATGTCCACTTACCGCTGCCAATCCTTCGCGTGTCCAGGCAAAATTCTCATGAAACTGGCTGGGCAACTCCACCGCATCCCAAGCCACCCCATTGATACCCGCGACCGAGGGATAATCCACCTGGGTCAGCAGATGATGCAGGCAATGACCGAATTCGTGGACCAGTGTCACGACATCATCGTGGGTAAGCAGCGACGGACGCTCACCGACCGGCGGTGGAAAGTTGCAGGTCAGAAATGCGACCGGCGTCTGCAACCCAGTCGCGGTGCGCCGACGGGTACGGCAGTCATCCATCCAGGCACCATTGCGTTTACCGGCGCGAGTATACAAGTCGAGATAAAGTTCTCCGCGCAATTGACCGGAAGCATCGTGTATCCGGTAAAGTTTGACATCGGGGTACCATACATCCGGGTTCTCGACTTCATGTAGCGTTATGCCATACAGTTTCTGCATGATCTCGAACAGCCCCTGGCGTACGCGGGCAACCGGGAAATACGGACGCAACATTTCGTCGTCTATCGCATACCGATCCAGTTTGAGCTTTTCCGCGTAATAGCTCACATCCCAGGCGCGAAGTTCGATTAGGCCATCGCGTTCAAGCGCGTATTCACATAATTCCATGAACTCATGTCGTCCGGCCGCCTTGCAGCGTTGCACCAGATCGCTCAGAAAATCGACCACTTCAGCAGATGTCTTCGCCATCTTGCTGGCCAGGGAATAATCGACATAGTTGTCGAAGGCTGTGAGTGTTGCCGCTTCATGCCGCAGCCGCAGGATGTCGCGCATGATTTCCGTATTGTCCCAACACCCCGCATCCGGACCTTGATCCGAAGCCCGGGTCGCGTAGGCTTGATAGAACTCCTCGCGTAGTGAGCGGTCGTCCGCATATGTGATTACCGCGCTGTAACTCGGATAATCCAGGGTGAATACATGCCCATCCAGGTCACGCGCACCAGCGGCCTGCCGCGCCTGCTGCAATGCCGTCACCGGTATGCCAGCGAGCGCTGTATCGTCCGCGACATGCTTGAACCAGCCCTGGGTGGCATCCAGCAGGTTTTCCTCGAACTTTGCTTCGAGTGTCGAAAGTTGCTGCATCACGGCACGGAACCGCGCCTTCTTGTCTGCTGGCAGGTCAACACCAGCGAGACGAAAATCCCGAAGTTCATCGTCGATCAGTTTGCGCTGTGCAATATTGAAGCTATCCCAAGCGGTTCCCGACTTGAGCGCCGCATAACCTCGTTGCAAGGCGATATTTTGCCCGAGTTCGGTATCGTAATCGGAAAGCTTCGGCAGACAGGCATTGTAGGCAGCACGCAAGGCCGGCGAATTCATTACCGCATTCAGGTGAGCTGCCGGCGACCAGACCTTGTGCAGGCGTTCATCCAGCGTCTCCAGCGCTTCCGCGAAACCACCCCAGTCCGGGGTGTCGGTTTCTGTAGTCAGTTGTTCCAGTCTGGCCCGATTTTCCGCGAGTACGGTATCGACCGCAGGCTCTACATGTTCAGGGCGCAGTGCAGAAAATGGCGGCAGACCGTCATAGGTGAGCAGGGGATTGTTTTGCATAAACAGTGATCGGCAGAATCAGGATGCTGATTTTATCACGGCGCCAGTTGTGACGAAGTGGCAGCCGAGGGCAGGCGCTGGCCAAGCCGTACCGTGAGCATGCGTGCGCTGACAGCACCGGCGACTAAGAACGCCAGCAGGCTGGCGGCGATATAGAGCCGCAGTCGGGTCTCGAGTTTCTTCTGCGGCGTGGTCGAAAGGATGAATGGCCGGCCATCCCGCGGATGCGACAGCACGTTGATTGGTGGTCGGGACAGGGCTTCGCGTTCCTGAGCCAGGATTTCCTTGCGTGCTTCCTCGCGGGCTGTATCCCACTCCTGTTGGTCGATCTGGCCGTCATGATTGGTATCGAAACGTGCGATCAACTCAGCCTGGTTCTGTTTCCACTCGACCAGCAACTGGCGAACTTCCTCGTTGATCTCGCCCATACCGACCGGGCCCTGGGTATGGAAATAGCCGAGCGCATAAAGTGGATAATCGCTCTCGATTCGATGTTCGCAGTAACGATAGCCTGCGCCGATACCGAACTTGCCGAGCGCGGGGCCTCCTTCCGGCCATTCGCTGTTGCCGTACCATATCTGTTTGATCGACGAATAAACCACGGCACGCTCGGGATCCACTGCGCAGTGTCCGGTGCCGTCCTCGATGTAAAACAGATCGTCGCTGGTCGCATGCTGCACGGTTCGCCAATTGCTGTTATTGCCGCGTTCGTGTTTTTGTTCAATGTTGTATGACCACCAAACACAAGGCTTTCTGGTCAATGGTGCGATGATGGGTTCGCCGGGCATCAACTGGCAAGTACCCTGCAGTTCCACGTATCCCTGGGCGGCGGAACGGATCAGCGACTGCGGCGTTTCCTGGACGAAGCGCAAGCGACGCAGAAACAGGAAGATACCGGCGAAACCGCCTACTGTCAGCAAGATCGCGATACTAGCGGTGAACCAGAAATTTCCAGGATCGGCGCTGGTGATCCAGTGTGCGTTCAGAAATGAAAACATGTGCGCGAATTAACTGAACAGGGCTTTCATGTCCACGTCTTTCTTCTCTTCTTCGGAGAATTCCAGCAGGTGCGCTGCCTTGAAATTGTAACGCCCGGCGATCATGGTTGCCGGGAACTGCTGGATGCGGGTGTTGTAGATGTTGACCGAATCGTTATAAAACTCGCGACGGTCGGCAATGCTGTTCTCGAGTCCGGTGATACGGCCCTGCAGTTCCTGAAACGATTCGTTGGCTTTAAGTTGTGGATAGGCTTCCGCCGTGGCATACAGGTTGCCGATGGCGCCACGCAACTGCGCTTCGGCCGGTCCGACCGCCCCGACATTGCCACTTTCCCGCGCCTGCTGCACATTGGCGCGCGCCTGCATGACTTTTTCGAGCGTCTGCTGCTCGTAACCCATGTACTGTTTGCAGGTTTCCACCAGTTTGGGCAACTCGTCATGGCGCTGCTTGAGCAGCACGTCGATGTTGGCCCAGGCTTTGGCGACATTGTTCTTCAACGCCACCAGCCCGTTGTAAAGCATGATCAGATAGATCACCGCGACCACGATTATCCCCAAAAATACGAATCCACTAGTGCTCATGAAGGTCCCCAACTCGGTTATGCTTTGCGAGAAGTATATAGCAGAGCGGTGTTGAATCGAAGCGTGGGCGTGAGCCACGAGATGAACAGGAGGTAATGTGAATGTCAATTCATCCATTCGAAACTCAACTGCCGGTC
>JBOIBL010000213.1:0-7284 GCA_050739495.1 Gammaproteobacteria bacterium
CGCTCGAACCACTCGGAACTGCCAGCGATGTCGGTCAGACACTTGGCGATCCAGCCACCGGTACAGGATTCCGCGGTCGCGAGTTTGAGTTCGCGCGCCAGCAGACGCTGCGCGAGCTTTACCGCCAGTACCGCCAGCGCGGCATCATCCGTGCTGGGGTTGGGATTTGTGGTGTCGGGCATCGCTACAGAGTAGCACTGCTTGCCATCGCCACTCACCATCACTAGCATCGCCCCCTCAGCCCGGGACGCCCATGAACGACACACCTGACCGCGACTTTTCCGACCACACTCCGGTGATGCGCCAGTATCTGCGCGTCAAGGCCGAACACCCGGACATCCTGGTGTTCTACCGCATGGGCGATTTCTATGAACTCTTTTACGACGACGCGCGCCGTGCCGCGCGCCTGCTCGATATCACGCTTACCGCGCGCGGCCAGTCCGCCGGCCAGCCCATACCGATGGCAGGCATTCCGTATCACGCGGCGGAAGGCTATCTCGCGCGCCTGGTGAAACTCGGCGAGTCGGTCGCGCTCTGCGAGCAGGTCGGCGATCCCGCTACTTCGAAAGGGCCGGTGGAACGCAAGGTGATGCGCATCATCACGCCGGGCACCGTCACTGACGAGGCCTTGCTGGAAGAACGGCGTGACAATCTGCTTGCCGCGGTGCACGGCAATTCCGAACGCTACGGCATCGCCGCGCTTGATCTCGGCAGTGGCCGGTTCACGGTTTTGGAAGTGAGCGGAGATGAAGCGCTCAGCTCGGAACTGGAACGTCTCAAACCGGCAGAACTGTTATTCAACGAAGAAAACAGTTTGCCGCGTGCCATTACCGAACGTGCCGGTGCCCGCCGCCGTCCGCCCTGGCATTTCGATACCGTCACTGCGATGCGCCTGCTCACCACGCAATTCAAGACCCATGATCTGGCCGGCTTCGGTTGCGAGAACCTGGGTGCGGCTATCGCCGCTGGCGGTGCGCTGCTGCAATACGTGCAGGAAACCCAACGCACCGCGTTACCGCATCTTACCGGCCTCATCACGGAACGCCGCGATGATGCATTGATTCTGGATGCGGCCACCCGCCGCAACCTCGAACTCGAAACCAATCTCGCCGGTCGTGCCGAATACACGCTGGCTGGCGTCATGGATCGCACCGTCACCTCCATGGGGGGACGCCTGCTGCGTCGCTGGTTGAACCGGCCGTTGCGCGATCATGCGTTATTGCGCGAGCGCTATCACGCGATTGCCACACTGCAGGAAAACCGCCAATACGAAGCATTGCGCGAAACGCTGAACGGCATCGGCGATCTGGAACGGATTCTGGCGCGCGTCGCACTCAAATCGGCACGGCCGCGTGATCTTGCCCAATTGCGTTACGCACTCGGCGAATTGCCGGCGTTGCAAACGCAACTGAAATTGTTTGATTCGCCGCTCATCCGGAAACGGGCTGCCGATGTCGGCGAGCATCCCGACACACAGGCGCTGCTGAGTAAAGCGGTCATCGAAAATCCACCGGCATTGATCCGCGATGGCGGCGTGATCGCGGATGGTTACGATGCGGAACTCGATGAACTGCGCCGCATCAGTGAACACGCCGACCAATACCTGCTGGATCTCGAAGCACGCGAACGCGAGCGCAGCGGCATCGCGACCTTGCGTGTCAACTACAATCGCGTGCACGGCTATTACATCGAAGTCTCGCGCGCGCAGGCCGATAATGTCCCGGCCGATTACCAGCGCCGCCAGACCTTGAAAGGTGTCGAGCGTTACATCACACCAGAACTCAAGGGTTTCGAGGACAAGGTGTTATCCGCACACGAACGCGCGCTGGCACGGGAAAAAGGCCTTTACGACGCACTGCTGGATCTCTTGATCGAACAACTCGCCGGTCTGCAACAAACCGCGGCGGCACTCGCAGAACTCGATGTGCTCGCCAATCTGGCCGAACGCGCCGACGCGCTCAAACTCACGGCGCCGGAACTGACCGATGCTGCTGAGCTCAATATCGAAGCCGGCCGTCATCTGGTCGTCGAACAAGTCATCGACACGCCATTCGTGCCCAACGATCTGCGACTCGATGAACAGCGGCGCATGCTGATCATCACCGGCCCCAACATGGGCGGCAAGTCCACTTACATGCGCCAGACCGCGCTAATCGTGATCCTCGCGCACATCGGCAGCTTCGTGCCGGCGAGCCGTGCCGTGATCGGCCCGATTGACCGCATCTTCACTCGCATCGGCGCTTCGGATGACCTCGCCGGCGGCCGCTCCACGTTCATGGTAGAAATGGTCGAGAGCGCCAATATCCTCAATAACGCAACCGGCCAAAGCCTGGTGCTGATGGACGAGATCGGGCGCGGCACCAGCACCTACGACGGCATGTCGCTGGCCTGGGCGGCCGCCAGTTACATCGCCCGCGAACTCAAAGCCTTCACGCTGTTCGCAACCCATTACTTTGAACTCACCGCGTTACCTGAACTGGTGGACGGTTGCGCCAATGTGCACCTCGATGCCACTGAACACGAACATGCATTGGTATTCCTGCATGCCGTGAAAGAAGGGCCCGCCGATCGCAGTTACGGACTGCAGGTCGCCGCGTTGGCTGGTATCCCGAAAGCGGTGATCACAGAAGCGCGTGCGCGACTTGCCGCGATGGAAGCCGAATCAAACCGGAACTCAGCCGATAAACCGACCGAGACTGCCGCACCACAACTGGGATTGTTCGCGCCGGAACACCCGGCACTGGCGCAGTTACGCGAACTGGATGTGGAGAACCTCACGCCCAAGCAGGCGCTGGATCTTTTGTACGAATTGAAAAAAACCTCCAAGAACGGTTAATGCCGGCTTTCGGCCAAAAGCGATCATGGAAGTTGGTCAATAGAATGACAATTTTAGGCCCCTGATGGTGACATTTTGACCTTAACTCTACCCAGAGCGGGCTTTATAAAGACGTCCAAGCTCTGATATTCTAGCTTTGTTCAAACGGACGTTGCGATTGCGTATATTTTGGGTCGGGGAGACAACCATGAAACCTTTTACATATCTTCTTGCCGCTATTATATGCGCCACCGCACAGCAGGTGCACGCAGACAGTGTGCCACCACTCAACAAGGGGTGGAATGGCATGCTGGAAGTGCCAGGATATCAAGTCTTTTACGGCAAGACGGATGCTGTAAGCATCAAACCGTATGTAGGAATTATTTGGAATAAGATTGTATTTTCTGATCCGCAAAAATCAGCGGCAGGGATTTACCAGACTGAGGTCTTGGAGATCCAGTTCCGCTGCCAGACCCATGACGCAACTGTACTACGGCGTCTTCACTATACAATCGATGGGGCGCTGACAAGCGATGAATCAACAGACGAGAAAGAGATAAAATACTTCGATGTGAAACACCACACTAATTTGGATCGGCATGAAGCGATGATCCAAAATATTGCTTCGATTGACTATGAGGCAGCTTGCGAGAAGGGAGACTGACAGCCGCTATCGGTTGCATAGCGACTGTCAGCGGAATCACCTCAAGCCTTAGTTATTGTATAGCGGTCGAATCATATCTTTGCCCATTATCGACAGGCATACTCGCTTGACCCTTGTCATGCGGCACACCCACATTCACGGTTCCTTCACAGGTAGCGCCAGCTGAATTTGTGGCCTTGAAGGAAATAAAGTAAAGGCGGCCATCTTTCGCAATACCAGAACGCTCGGCGCGAACTTGTGCGGAGCTCGTCCCAACGCCAGCGCCGTCTGGAGCAGTATTGCCGTCTCCGGCGCTATTCACGGGCTCATCCTGCTGAATGCCGGTGATATTAATTGTGAACGGCAGGTTGTGAGGGTCGGTGATTCCATCGACTGATACATCAACCATCTTGTGATTCGGTGGCCAGATCAGCGCGGTCGAAGGCTCAGCGGTAGAACAAGTTGGAGGCGGATTCTCCTGCTTCATCGGCACCGCTATCTGATTGGTCTCACAATTATTGAGTTCATTGGTTTCGGCAACCAAATGAGTATCATCCGCACATGCCTTCAACGTGTAGAGCCCCGGGCTCAGCCCGGCAGGTAACGCGATATCGACTTCGCCGCTATTACTGGTATCACCCGGAGCCAGTGCTGGGACCTGCCGACCACCTACCAATTGCGCATTATTCCAGTCAAAGGGATTGCTCGTGGATAAGTAATAGTTTGTGACGGACGCACCGGCAAGTGCGTTGCCGATATTTTGCGTCACGTCAGTGATTTGGATTGGGCCGCCTCCTGACCACTCTGCAAGTGGCGGGATAAATGACTGAATCGTCAAATCTGGTCCGCCCGACCACGTTACCGTTACGGAATCTACGCTCTCTTCGCGATACAGTAAAAGATTAATGGTATCTGTACCTTCTGTGGTTCCTACATAGGATGCGGTGAAATTACCATTTGCATCCGTTTCACCTTCAAGATCCTCGTAATTAGCACCTTCCACAGCAATGTCAATCGGGTAGCCGGCTATCGGCGCGTCATGATTGGCCTCGTCGGTCACGTTAGCCACAACAGTGGCCGTCTGCCCAAGGGCCAAAGTCAAGCTTGAACTCAAGTTGAGCTTGAGCACTGGCGAATATTGGGGTGTCGGGTCCTGACTACCCGGTGGCGGAAGTTGCGCAATCATGGCCGCGACATTCATCGATAAAAGATCGTACGCACTTTGATTGAGTTGGGAAGAATTCGCCGATGCGATGGTGTTCTGTAGTGTCGTCAGTTGCGTTGATATATAAGCGGGACCTTGCGCATCGAATGCCGTACGCGCGGCAGCCAACTCAGACACTACTGTATTGGCGAACGTGGAATCCGAAATCCAGCCGAGCTGAATTGCCTTGTTGACGTCCGCTTGAAACTGCGTCCACTGATCTTCCGACAATGGGTAGTAGGGTGAGGGCCCAAGAGCGGGAACATGAATAACCAATTGATTAGCGATGCTGCTGGCTTGTTCCAATTGGCTTGGTGTGAGATCTGAATCACCTTCGTCCAACATCCAGTCCGGAACAAGCTGAACATCCTTTATCGTCGGCTGTCCAGGACTTTGGATAATAAATCCAGACGCTGTCCGACCCGGACCGACTTCTGCGGAATCGTTCAAAGCACCGAACGTCCCATTGCCGTCGGCGTCGATGTCGCCCATCCAGTTCGGGGGCAATTTTTCGCCAAAGAAAATAATGGTGTCGTTGTGCGGAAGTGTGGGCGTGCCAGTCAAATACAAAACGCTATTAAATGGCAGCGCGCCTGCTGCGCCGTAAGGTATGGTTAACGGAAATCCGACACTGCCGAAAAAAGCATACGGAGGAGCCGTCATGTCCATCCGTACTTCTTCGATTTTGCCCGTGGCCGAGGACGGAACACTGATCGCATAGGAATAGTCGTAAACCGTATTCGCCGCGTCGTAGGTTGTAGTCTCGGCCAGAGTGGTTCCAGTCATATCCGGAATGGGGTTGACGCCGATCTGCGGAGTATTAGCAAATGCGACACCGCTGATAAGCAACAGGCCAAAAAATAACGAAGATCTCTTATACATATGCGATTCCTTGCAAGTTCGTGGGTTGCTTATCACGGAGGCGCAAGCAGATTAATGTGTTTCCGTCCGCCGGTTTCGCAATAAAGTTTTGTCCATCCGGGCTGGTCCGAACCAATAATCTTCCTGACCGCCCTGTGCAAGGCCTTATCCTGTTCACACGTCGTAGGCTCTGTGCTTCCAATGTCCGTTTGATTGATATCCGCGGCTTTTCCGGTGCGATGCCCCGCGTGCGGAGGTGCCCAATCATCATTAACGTCGTACAGTCCCCCGACTGGCAAACTCATGTCATTCACACTTAATTGATGTCCAGTAATCTTGTGATAGACGGCCGCAATTTTCAGAAGTAGTTGTTCTGCGTCGGGACGCAAGTAGCTGCCGTACGTATAGTTATTTTGATCGTAATGCCCCTGACTAATGTCTATAACCTGGTAATCGGTTCCACTCTGCGGCACGCGCACCAATTGCGAACTAGCATAGCCGCGCTGAAAGAAACCAACATCAACTTCAGATATGTCACGCCACGACGTGGCTGTAAAGCAATAATCCGCACAAAACCACCCAGAAGGCGCCGTTAAGTTCACCTCAAAAGCCATCACTCCACCTTCTTCCGGGACGGAGTAGGTAACAAGTGACAGCTGATGATCCGTACTTCCGCTAATTGAATTTGAGGTCTGCGATGTGAGAATGCCATTGGTAAGACCAAATGGGTACTGAGTTCCTACGTTAAGAAATAGCGGCCTTCCGGCAGTGTGCATGTGCCCACCGAGTTCCAAACCAACGGCATATCCACTTGCGTCAAATCCGAGACTAGGGAGCACATCAGCCGTACCCAATAGCGAATAAGTAAATGGGCAATCGAGAAGTTCGTGCGGTGAATCAAGGTCATAGCAGAAGATATCGTCGTAGAATGTCGAATATACGTGGCGGCGAACATTTGATGGCTGCGCATAGCCACCGTAATATCCCACGTTGCCAAAATCGCTCGCGGAGGTAAAGGGGCTCGTTAGTACTGCGGCGGCGAAGAAAATTGGCAATCCGAGCTTCGATAATCCATGCATGGAACCTCCCCGTCCTTAATATATACGTTGGCTATGGCAACTAATTCCTGGGCAAATATATCCTTAAGCTGGTTAGCTTATGGATACTTCTGTAAGCCTAATCCCCTTGACCCATGAACTGAATCCTTTCATTGAACAGCCTTTTCGTTAACAAGCTTCCCTGCCATCTTGGAAAACTCTACCGCCTGACGCACCCTGAATGCAACCTCCATACAGTACACGGGTTCCGCAGACCTGGAAAAATCAAATACGGCACCGTAATGGATGGTCGCGGGCTAAGGGTGGAACCACCTTGCGAACTGAATACTCCACCGGCTTTAAGCCGGTGGGTTCGTAAATCGTCGGCTCGAAGCCGACTGACAGAGCAAGAATACGGTACTCATAATCGCATCAGCCTATTCAAGAACTTGGCTCATGGGCTTCGCCCATTTCGCCATAACCTGCTTCGCCTGAAGGCGAGGGATTTCAACCTTCCCCGAAGGGGACATTAAGCAAAGCATGATTGACCGCAGTCGGGAGCAGACGATCAAGAGGTACAATCACCGGGACGCGTGCTGAAAGGCGACTTGCGGTCGAAGCCGGACATCAGTGCTTGAATTTTCCCTTCTTTAAAAATTGAATCACCTGCTCTGCTACTTCGGACTTGAACAACATGCTGGTGTGATGCACGTCGAGTGCGATC
>JBOIBL010000214.1:0-32766 GCA_050739495.1 Gammaproteobacteria bacterium
GTGCCCGCCGTCGTGCCAATGTAGCCGTTCGTCGTGGAATTCGTCAGAGCTACGTTCACCGCTGTGAGGTAACCCGTCAAATCAAGCAGGTTCACTCCACCTGCGCCACCATTCAGCGTCCCAGAAAGCGTGGCTGCATTCGAGAACGTGAACGTGTCGTCCGTGTTACCCCCCACCAGGTTCCCGATGTTGCTGAACGTGGTACCAACGCCGGTGACGGTACCGGTATTCGGAGTGACTATAGTCCACGTATTAACAATGTTGTCGCCTGTCAGGGTATTGGTCCCCGCGCCACCGTCGATGGCTCCGCTAAGCGTGCCACCAGCAAGCGTGAACGCATCGGTACTTGTGCCACCCGTGAGACTGCCGAAGCCGCTCCAAGTCAGGACTGCCGTGGAATCATTCAGCGTGCCGCTGTTCGCCCCGCTGATGCTCCAGGTGTTGGCCGTGTTCTCGCTCGTCAGGCTGTTGGCGCCTGAGCCATCCTTGAGCTGCGTGATGTTCGAGAATCCACCCGTTGGGTTGGTCCCGCCGGCCGTGGTGCCGCTGTAACCCGCCGCACTCGAACTCGCGAGTGCCACGTTCACCGCCGTGGTGTAGGCCGACAGATCCAGAATGTTGGTACCGCCCGCGCCGCCATTAACGCTCCCCGTCAGCGTCGCCCCGTCGCTGAAAGTGAACGTGTCGTTGCCGGTCCCGCCCGTCAGGTTCTGAATGTTGCTGAAACCGCCGGTTACCCCGGTCACAGTGCCCGTATTGGCCGCCGTCACGGTCCAGCTGTTGGCTACGTTGTCACCGGTCAGGGTGTTGGCTCCGGCGCCACCGTTGATCGCGCCAGAAAGGGTGCCGCCAGCAAGTGTGAATGCATCGGTACTTGTGCCACCCGTCAGGCTGCCGAAGCCACTCCACGTTAATGTCGCAGTCCCGTCGTTCAACGTGCCGCTGTTCGCGCCACTGATGCTCCAGGTGTTGGCAGTGTTCTCGCCCGTCAGGCTGTTGGCACCTGAGCCATCCTTGAGCTGCGTGATGTTCGAGAATCCGCCTGTCGGGTTGGTCGCACCGGCCGTGGTCCCGGTGTAACCCGTCGCCACCGAACTCGTCAGCGCGACATTCACCGCCGTGAGGTATGCAGACAGATCTAGAATATTGATTCCACCAGCGCCGCCTTTGACGGTGCCAGTGATCTTCGCGCCATTTGAAAATGTAAACGTGTCGCCGCTGGTGCCACCAGTAAGATTAACGAATTGACTAAAGTTGCCGCCGTTCAGGGTACCAATGTTGGTGCCGGTGATAGTCCAGCTGTTAACGGCATTAGGGCCAACCAGGGTGTCATTGTTGTCGGTGCCCCCCATGTAGTTCACAGTGCCTGCAGTGACACTACCGCCCAGCGTCAGGGTATCAGCGTTGGTGTTATCAAAATCGACCGCGATGCTGGCCACGCTCGCACCGCTGCCAGCAGTAACGGTGGAATTGGTCGTGATGCTCGAGTTAGAACCCAAACTGACATTACCAGCAGCGCCAGCTCCGCCTGCCGAAATGGCTCCAAAAGTAGTTGTACCGGCTGCGGACTGGGCGAAGATATTGACAAGACCAGTGGTAGCAGTCGCGGTCACAGTCCCTGTAGTGTCGGCAATACCAATAATGTTCGTTGCTCCCGCCGCACCAATGTTAGCCGATGCCTGAAGCGAGATATTCCCGGTGGTAGTGATATTGGTATTGCCTGCGCCTGCCACACTTTGCACGATGCTGCCGTTACTCGCGATGAGCGTGACATTCCCACTGCCATTGTTGATGGCGTTATTGGCTAGCTGAATGTTGCTGACACCCGCGTCGGTGATACTCAGATTGGTGCTGCCACCGGTAATCGCGCCGGCACCAATGACCAGCTGACTCGCGGTATCCGTAAATGTGACACCCGCGCTCGGCGTGGGCGAACCTTGGGTCGCAAAGTGATAAGTATTGGCGCCGGTGGTCGGATTCAACGTGATGTTCAGATTCGCGTAGTTCGCGCCGCCAATCTGAGTAATATTGATGTCTCCGGTAGCATTTACCGTCAGATCGCTTACGCCAGTGATATCAATATCCCCAGCTGCACCGGCTGCGCCAGTCCCGACGGCGCCCGCCGTGGTCCCACCACCGCCGGCCGTCAGACTCACCGGACCACTGGTCGTGATAATTGCCTGACCGCCATTACCTAGCGTAACGTTACTCGCATCGACAATTGCTCCACCGGTGGAGTTGAGATTAATGCTACCGCTTGTTGTCTGAATATTCGCGGTACCAAGACCCACTTGCCCCCAGAAGGTGATATTGCCAGTCGAGGTGATTGATACATTTCCTGTCGTTGTCTGCACACCGGTCGCGGTCGCAGCACCAGTTACTGTACCGAAATTAACCGCGCCACCCGCGGTCATGGTGATACCGCCACCGCCGGTGGCATTGATCAGCACACCGTTCGCAATCGTAATATTGTTGTTAGCAGTCAATGTCAGATTGTTGGCGCTGGCCCAGGTGACATTGTTATTGACGGCGATGTTGCCTGCGTCAGTGAAACCCGACGCAGTCGTTACCTGGACATTGGTGCTGGCCAACTGGGTCTGTAACGTGGCCACCGTGAGGATGGACGGCGACGGACCATTGCTCCCGGTATCGCTGAACACAGTCGGATTGCCCGCCGTCGTATCAACCGAGTCAGGACCTGCTGTCTGTATGGTGATATTGGTCGGATCCATGAGCAGGGTGCCGTCCGCGCCATGGGAAGCACGGGTATCGGTGTTGCCCAGGTAATCCAACAGGTCATGGCCGGAGACTTCGACAAAGCCACCATCGCCGCCGAGCATCCCGCCACGGGAACTGATGTCGCCGAAAAACTGGGTGTGATCATTTGACCAAACGACGACTTTGCCGCCTGAGCCACTATTCAATGCATCTGCATCTATGGACGCATTCGCACCGACAAAAACTTGCGAGGCATCCTGAATGGCCGAATTACCTCCGTGGTAATCACCCCCTATCAGGACCGTACCTCCGCCATTGATACCGGTAGCATCAATACTGGCATCGCCGAACAGCCCAACCTCGTTACCAAGTATATGTACTACGCCGCCATCATTATTGCCGCTGACATCTACAGTTCCACCATCCAGCAATGTCATGCCGGTCGATTGCAGCGTCACGCTTCCGCCACTGCCCTTCGTGGACGACGCATCGATGGTGCCGCTACTTACAACATCACCGCCCTTGCCATTCAGTGTGACACTGCCATTGTGTTCTACGGAAATAATGTCGCCGGGTTCCGCCTGCACCGTCTTTGTGATTCGGCCGCCAGCACCCTGGTTCAGACCGGTCAGAAATACTGAGCCACCCCTGTCGACCACCCCAGCTGCGTTGATCAGTCCGGTGTTGTTAACCGCTTGTGCAAAGACGCTTTCGGCGACATTCGCCGTCATCACTACTGAACCACCGTTGGCCTCTACAGTGCCGGCGTTGGTTACCGCCGCGCCGGTCTGGGCATTCAGCATGTTATGCAGAGTCGGTTTGCTGACCTGGAATTGCAACAAACCGTCGCCATCGAAATCCACCGTGACGGCAGAGCCCGCAACCATGTTCACCTGACCAAGATTGGCAACGATGATACCGTCGTTAAAAACCTGACTGCCAATCAAATTGATCGAACCGCCCGCAGTTGCCTGCAATAGACCATGATTGATTACTGCACCACTGCCACCATTGAAAGCGAGCTTGCCGGCCATGAAATCGCCGTCACTGATATTCAGACCGGTTGCAAACAATGCGCCGACATTCACTGCGGCATTCTTGCCGAAGACAATACCGTTCGGATTCAGCAGATAAACCTGTCCGTTGGCATTGATGCTGCCAAGTATCTGACTCGGGTTTTGATCGAAGATGCGATTAAGCGCCGCGGCCGAAACCGACGGCTGCTGAAAATTCACGCTCTCATTGGGCGCGACGTTGAAACTGGACCAATCGATAACGGTACGATTAGATTGCTGCTTGACGACTGTGGTATTGGCGTTGGGGTTAGTGATGCTGGCCTGGCCTGAAACGACCTGGCCGCCCTGCGGACCGGCAACTGCAGACAGACTGAATGCCAGTGCCGCCCCCGTGATGCCGGTCCAGACTGTCCTGCGCATAGCTTCTTGCACCGTGGGCCTTTTGGTCCGCATCACGTTTCTACCCCAGCCGCAATCAGGTTGTTTATATAGTGTCCACCCAGACCCTGCAGCTCGGAGTCCAAGCGATATATCGTTAAATTAAGTCTAGCTCAAAATCCGTGTTCAAAAGCTGAATGTGACATCCAGCCACAGCTGGGAGGCGTCCTTGACCGCAGTGGGGTCTGAAGCCCCAGTGCCCACGCGGGATCCGCCATTCAGCCTCGCCCATTGCAAATTTGCAGTCATGGTGCCGGGAATGGTGAATTCGACACCTACGCCACTGCCGGCAGCCGTTTCCCGCTTGGTCGAACTGTTAACCGGTTTGTTCAACAACCCCACGGCGGCATCCGTAAAAATACGCAACCGCAGGACCTGCCCCCACGTGTAGCCGCCAAAGGCAGGCTTGCCCGCAAAGCCCGGAGCTCGCACGCTGTATTCCAGGGAAGCGAAAGCCGCGGTATCCACCAGGAACTGGGACGTAGGCAAAGCGCGGACATTATCCGAGCCACCGATTACATACTGCTCCAAAGAAGAAAGCAGATCGGGCGAATACTGGCCATTGAGGCGGAACAACAAGCCCTGATTGCTCGGCAGGTTTTTATACAGCTGGTAGTTCACGGTAAGGCGCGTGAAATCAGGTGTCGCCGGTTTGTTATCTGAACCAGTCCGGCTCGGCGGAGGTTGTACCTGTTTGTTCTCGATAGCTGAATCGGTAGGCACGCCGAAAGCTCCGGCAAGACCACGTTCCAGACGGATGTAACTCGTAGAAATGGTACCGGCGTTCGAATCAATACTGTCGTAATTAAGTTGCGCACCCAACACCGCTAAATCATCGCGCCCGATCAACCGGCCGAAGAACTGGGTATCGGCTCGCTTGCGGCTCAGATCAAACGTTCCAATGATGTTGCGCTCGCGACTGCGCAGGAATGCCCGTTGTAAAGACAGGGTCGCGATTTTCGAGATACCACCAATGCTACCCGGTGCAAAAGAGGAGCCACTTACATCGAAAGAATTGCGGCTTACATCCAGAGCCAGCGTATTGCTGGCGCTGAAAAAGGGATGTGCGTATCGCAAATCACCGAAAGTTGAATTTGATGGTGAAAACGTCTTGAGAGCTGTCAGGCTCAACAGGTCTGCATCACCAGTGGGATTATTCCAGTCTACTGTACCGATCAAGCGTTTTTTGCCGGTGAATTCTGTGCCTTCATTGTCAGCCCGAACATTAGCGTCATAACGTTTTTCTTTATTGACATTGATGACGATATCAGTGGTGCCGACATCCGGACCGGGCTTGAACACCCCTGCCGCGCTCAGCCCAGGATACTTGGTCAGCGTAAGCAAGGCGTTTTCAGTGCGAGTGACGGTTACAAGATCACCAATCAGCGGCGTAAATGGTCTCGCCAGCACTTGTTGGGAGTAATGCTTGTTGCCAACCACATCCACGTGCGCCAAGCGGCCTTCCAGCACCCGGATGTGCACCACGCCATCCTTGACTTCCTGAGCAGGCACGATGGCACGCGCCAGAAAGTAACCTCGATCGTGGTAATACCGGGTAACAATATCGGCTACTTGCTGCAACTGCCCAATGGTGAGACCTTGCAGCCGTTGCAGGCGCTCAAGCTGTAGCTGCTGAATGAATTGCTTATATTCGCGCTGTTGCTCTTCAGGTGAAGCGGTTTTCACTGCACCCTGCATGAATTTGATTATTTTCTGCTTCTCATCGGGTGTAAAACCCTCGGGCCCCTGAGCCGCAAGACCCTCCTGTTTCATGCGGGTCTTCTCAAGGAGCGCTTCGAGTTGGCTAAAGCGCTGATCCACTTGGCGCTGGATTTCCTTCGGATCGATCCCGGCGCTACGATCGCCTATGACACCAGTGATAACAAATTTCTTGACGAATACCCGGGCACCCTCATCCGCTCCCAATGGACGTTGATAAACCGGCGGCACTGCCAAATCCAGGTTGCTGCCGGGAATCGGGATACTAGGCGGAGGCAGTACCGGCTGAGCGCCACCCGGCTGGGCCCCACCCGGCAAGGGAGGCGGTAAAGAAGGGGGGGGTGGCAATGGAGGGGGAGCCGCCATGGCCATAAGCGGGAGCCAAGTGGATAGCAATATCCAAGCTAGACTCTTGTATAACCTTGGCATGGACGCGTTACTGCCCTGCATTGATATCCCTTATATATATAGAAAATTGGCCCAGCCGGAAGCGGCGCTGGCCAAGTTTAATGTCGAACCCCGCGGGCAAAAGATAGCTTGTGACACAAGGGTTTGCAACAATTATGTAAGATATATTTCAGCCAAGCTGGTATAAATATACAGGTTCGGATGGGAGGATGATTTTCATTATTTGGGTCCACAAGCCCCGAACTGTTATGTAACATCTCCTTATAATCTTGAGTTTACCTAGACTGGCGGCTCATGGACAATCGGGACAATGCGGTTTTCGGGGGTTCTGAATTCTTTGGAAGTTTGCGAAAAACAGGATAGCGGGCACACATGAAGCAAACCCAACAACCATTACGCTGGAACTCCCGCGGCATTACCAATGTCGGAACCGTGCGCAAAAACAACGAGGACGCCTTTCTGCATCGCCCCGATATTGGCGTTTGGGCCGTAGCAGATGGTATGGGAGGACACGCTGCAGGCGATATAGCGAGCGGGATGTTGGTAGAACAGCTTACCCAGCTTCCGCAGAATGGCAGCCTGAATGACCTGATTGATGCCGCTGAAGACCGCCTGCTGGAAGTCAACCGCAAATTGTTGACACTGGCACTGGATCAAAAAGAGCGCACCATCGGCACCACAGCGGTGGTTCTGGTGGCGAGGGGACGTTATGCGGCATGCCTGTGGGCCGGTGACAGCCGTTTGTATCGCATCCGCGGCAAGCAGATCGAGCAGTTAAGTCAGGATCACGCCATGGTCGAGGATCTGATTTCAAGCGGCCTGCTATCACGCGAAGAAGCCGCCGGTCACCCGCAAGCCAACCGCATCACCCGCGCCATTGGGGCAATGCCGGGGTTGTTCGTGGATATCGAATTGTTCGCACCCGAACCCGGAGACATTTATCTGCTTTGCAGCGATGGCCTCTACAAGGAAATGTCCGATGAAGATATCGCCAAGACGCTCAAGGGAAATGAACAGGCCGTGGATAAGCTGATAGAGCTCGCCCTAGAACGCCACGCGCGCGACAACGTCACTGTTGTGGCAGTGAAATTCAATTAAACAATAAAATTCCGCAAGCGCAGCAGCGCTGGCACCAGGAGATGGTCAGTGACCGAATTCGAGAAACTGCTTGATGATGTGATGCAGGGCAACGGTAACCTGGCGCCGATACGCAGCTGGCTGGACAAAAACCTCTCCGGTCCTGGCTGCGATCACGAAGCACTGCTGGATATTGTCGAGAAAGCGCAGGAACAGGGACTTTCGCTGCCAGTGGCACATGTACTGCGTACTCACATCGAGGCAGCCAAAACCCCAGCTGACGAATTTCCCTTTGAACTGGAACCGGTTCCCGAGTTGGACAAACCCGGCGCATCGAACGCGGACAAAACGGTAATTACCGCCCCACCAGCCAGCGCAGACAAAACCCAGCTCACCGCTCCGCCCGACCCGGAAAAAACCCAGATAACAACGCCAAGTCCCGATTTCACGCGCCCTGGCGATGCCCGCACGCTGCAAAAAGGCACCACCACAGTGCCTCCGCGCCCGGAAGATGCGGATGCGACCATCAACATGAGCACTACCGGCGGCAAGACTGTGGTCACGCAGACGGATAGCCACGGCAATCAGGACGATGTTGTCACTCAGACTTATGGCCGTAAGACCGGTGCCGAGTTCGATCCCTTCGCCATGGATAATTCTCCGACCGCGGGACGCAGCGGCCCTACGGGATCGAGCTGGAAAACCAGCACTGGTCTCAAAGCCACCGGTGGATCAGACAACCTCGGCACCGGCTCGGTACTCAAGGATCGCTTTGAACTCATCAGCGTGCTCGGCGAAGGCGGCATGGGCAAAGTGTATAAAGCCCGTGACCTGCTCAAGGTAGAAGCCAAGGACAAGAATCCGTATATCGCGGTAAAGACCCTGTCGGGCGACTTCAAACAACACCCCGAATCCTTCATCGCACTGCAACGCGAATCCAGCAAGGCACAGCGTCTTGCACATCCCAACATCGCGACGGTATTCGATTTCGATCGCGATGGCGGCACCGTCTATATGACCATGGAGTTGATGGAAGGCGAAGAACTTGCTCGCTACATCAAACATCTCCCGCCTGGGGGGCTACCTGTCTCCGAAGCCATGGGATTGATCAAACAACTTTGCGACGGACTGGCTTACGCACATTCCAAAAGCCTGGTGCATTCCGACTTCAAACCCGGCAACGCCTTCCTGCTGAAAGACGGCACTCTCAAGCTGCTGGATTTCGGAATTGCGCGCGCGTCCAAAACCAAACTTGACGCATCCGGCGAAACCACTGTATTCGATCCGGGGCAATTAGGCGCTCTTACCCCGGCATACGCCACAGTCGAAATGTTCGACGGTCTGGATCCTGATCCGCGCGATGACATCTATGCGTTGGCTTGCGTGAGCTATGAGCTATTGACGGGAAAACACCCGTTCAACAAACTCTCGGCGCCGAAGGTTCTGGAGAAAGGTCTCAAACCTGTTCCTGTAAACAAGCTCAACAAGCGTCAAAACCGCGCCTTGATGCGGGCGTTGTCCCTGAAACGCGATGACCGCACTTCGTCGGTTGAAGAATTCTGGGAAGATCTTCGGCCGAAAAAGAGTTATCTCAAGCAATACGCGATCGGCGGCAGTATCTCCATCATCGTATTGGTCGCGCTGGGATACAAACCGGTCGTCGATTACATCAACACGCGTCGCAACAACCAGGTTATCGCGCAGATCGAATCCGGCAGCGTCGGGGTCCCTCAAAGTCTGGAGATGATCGCTTCGCTCGACAAGGATTCACAACGCTACATTCTGGATAATGCCAAAGACCGCATCATCAAGTATTTCGAGCAACAGGCCGAAAACATGGTGGATGAATCCAAAGGTCAGTACAACTTCGCCACAGCGCTCAAGGAAATTGACACCGCCACCCAATATTATTCCGATTCGGCGGAGCTGGCGCAGGAGCGCGCGTCCTTGAATACCCGTTTGAACGATTTGGTTCTGAAAATCAACGACCAATTCCAGTCAGAACTTAAAAACGGCAAGCTGATGCCCGAAGAAGGCGAAGACATCACGGATACGATCAAGATACTGAAGGCTGCTGATCCGAAAAGTACACTTCTGAATAACCCGGTACTGATCGGCCGCTATGCCGACATGATTCGTCAAAACGTCAAAGCCAATGATTATCAACAGGCGGACCAAACACTTAAAGTAGCCCTCGACTACGCGCCCAAGGACGCAGAACTGCTGAACCTTCAGGATCAGGTCAAGCGCGAGCTGAAACGCGAACAGGACGCTCAACTGATAGCTCAACTTGAAACACAGATCAAGACTGCCGCTCCCCACCTGCATGCCCTCAGTGACTTTGAAAAAGTGCGCGATAACATGCTGAAGCTGCATACCCTGAATCCAGGTGACGCCCTGCTCCAGAAGCTCAATGATCCGCTCAAGACGGCGCTACAAAATGCACTGAATAACGCCGAGCAGCAGAAACAGTGGGCCCAGGCCGAAAATGCCTTGTTTGCATATTCTCATCTGCTTTCGATACAGGATCTGCTGGCTCAACGCGAAGCGCTGTCACAATCCGAGGTGAAGGCCGGCTATGTTCCTGCCGATATGCAATCCCGATTGCAGCAGATCCAACAGCATCGGGATGCCATCACCAAGCTGCTTGCCAGCGCGAAATACGACAACGACTGGGACACGCAGCTATTAGGCACTTTCCAGGAAACCATCGCCCTGCTCCAGCCCAATGACACGACCTGGTTCGATAGCATGCGCAATAACATTGCACATGCTTATATAAAACTTGCCGAGCAGATGGCACAACAGGATCGTTTCGATGCGGCGGATAACCTGCTGACGAATGGACAAATGTATGCGCCTGAATTAGCCGGTTTCGATCAGGCCAAACAAACAATCGCCCAGGCACAAAGCAAGTTCCAGCAGCAACAGATGGAACGCCAACGCCTTGCTCAGGTAACCAACCTCGAGAACACATTCCAACTGCAGCTGAATGCCGGCAAGATTCCTGATGCGGATAAAACCTATGCGGCGCTGCAACAGCAACTTCCTGCAACTGACAAATTCCTCACTGAAACCGCACCGCAGCAATATGCCCTTGGGTATCTGCATCTGGCCGACAACAGCGCCGTAGGCGGACATTACAATCAGGCTGTGACTTTCGTCAAAGCCGGATTGAAATACGCGCAACTCGACGAACTGAAGAAAGCACTGGTTGAATACAGTAATCAGGCGGAACGTGCAGGACTGCTGGCGATGGTGGACACCATGCAGGCTTCCGACATGCCCAACCTCAAGACCCATCTCGACCAGGTGGAAAAACTTTTCCCGAAAGAGGAAGCCAAGGTTTCAGACAGCCTGATGAAGAGACTTGCTCAACGTATCGAAGACCTCAAGAATGCCGGCGATCTGGTCACTGCCAACGATCTTCTGAATGCTGCCAAACAGACTTTCACGGAAAGCCAGTTGATCCAGCGCATCAGCTTGCCCAAACCGCAACTGCCATCGAAGTTCGCCAAGCTGGGGCGCGCCGCACTGGCTCAAAATGAGCTAACCAAGGCGGAAGACTATCTGGATCAGGGTGAGAAACAGGAAACCGGCAATGCCGACCTGCAGGCATTCGGAAATCAGCTCCAGGCTGCAAAAGCCAAAGCCAATCAGTATTACGTCGCCTACCAACAGTACATGCAATCGGGGCAAGCCAGTCAGGCCAAGGATTACCTCGCATATGCGATGCGTTTGTGGAGTGATAATTCGACCTATCAGGCGGAGTACAAGCGCAGTTTTGCCACCTCTCAAGCACCTACGCAAAGCAGCAATGGCGGAAGACCCTGCACAGCAGATCTGGCGGGTTACGGCCGTCAGGGCCGCGCGGAGTGCTACGACAAACTTGGGGATGGGGATGTGCGCGGCCCGACCTTAGTGGTAGTACCTGCCGGCGGTGGCAATCAGCCATTCGCGATTGGCAAGTATGAGGTCTCCACCCGACAATGGAATGGTTATTGCCATAGCAGTGGGCAATGTACTGCCTCTGGCGCGGATGCCGGCTTACCCATCACCAATATCCCCTATACCGAAGTAAAACAGTTCATTGCGTGGTTATCTGACAAGAGCGGCGAGCATTATTTCCTGCCGAGCTATGAACAATGGAAATACGCAGCCAGTGTCGGCGGCACAGATACAAACCACGACTTCAATTGTCAAGTCACGCTTGGTGGACAGATAGTTAAAGGCTTGTCCATGGTTAACACGGAAACGGGGCGTGCCAATGCATGGGGATTAACCAATTACGTCGGCAACGCCCAGGAATGGGTCCGCAACGGATCAAACCTGGCAGCCGCAGGTGGAGATTATCAGGACCCATTATCGCAATGCGGCACTAACCTGATACGCCCTGATAACGGGAGTGCCGATGCTCTGACCGGTTTCCGAGTGGCCAGGGACATCGACAAATGAGTGCTTCGTCAGTTCGCGATCTCGCTCGTCGCCACGCAGTAGGGGAGCTGAGCCTGGAAGATTACCGTACCAAACGGCACGCTCTGATAGATGACATCATCAATGGAAAGCAATCCCTGACTTACGGCGAATATCGTCCGGCGCGCGTTCCTCGCGCGCATCTTTCGTCACGGATGATACTATTCACCGGTATTGCAATCGGGATAATCTTCATCGCTACTCTGACCATCCTGGCAACCGGTGACCATACACAGGCAGTCTCAACGGTGCAGCAAGCCTCACCTCCTGCTCAAGCAGGAGCATCAGAAACCACACCGGGGCCGCTCCTGGTTGCGGATTTTCTGAACTCCAATGATTGGAGCAAGGCCAGTATCGAGAATTTCATCCAGCAGTGGAATGGTCTGCCACGAAAAGAACGGGAGCTCGCGAAAAAGAACTACCGTTATCCTCGGCTGATATCCGAATTGAGGCAGCAAATCGTTTCTCAACAGGCGATGTCAGGATTGACAAAAAATCCCGATGCCGCGAAGACTCAGCTTACAAGCTTACGAAATATGGCAAACATGCTTGGGGTCGAATCAGACAATTAGGTACGGGTTACGCCGCGCAGCGCATCACTCTTCTGAATGGAACGAGATAGCGTCCGGTGATTCCGGTGGCAAGCGTTGACCCAGAGCGATGATGCCCGCACCTTTGATCGGATAGTTGTCTCGTCGCACGAATAATTCTTCCCCAGCGGAAGTCCTGACATAAGTACCGTTGATACTCTGGTCTACCAGCACGAAATTCCCTTTGCGGTATTCCACTTTGGCATGCATTCGCGAGATCAGCGTGTGCTTGATGACCAGGTCGTTCTCTTCGGCTCGTCCCATGACTACAGAGGGATTGGACTCGCTGATCTCGGCTTCCTGATCGCGATAACGCAACAGCAACCGGACCTTGCTGCGCGGTCCGACGCTGGAGGTCCAGGAAGTGGCCATACGGGTCACATCCTCGCGCTGCCAGATCAGTTCCATCATGTCTATCTCATCGCGCTTGCCCTTGACCACAGCACGGTCGATCTGGCGCGTGGATGCCTGCCACGCAGGAGAAAGTTGTGCGACGGTGCCGGCAGTGGTCAGTATCTGACCGGCCTTGGCCTGCCCCGCCATCCGGGCAGCAGTATTGACCGCATCGCCATACACATCCCCATCAGCTTCCACGATTACGGGGCCATAATGAAATCCAGTTCGAATCTGGATGCTGCGACCTTCCACAACCATGCTATTCGAGATTCGATCCTGCATCGCACTGGCCGCATCAGCCGCGGCATCGGGAGACTCGAATACCGACATGGCTTCATCGCCGATAGTTTTGACTACCCGCCCGGATTGGCGCTCGGTTTCCTCACGCATGATGGCGACACAATTACCCACGGTATCCCGTGCGGTAGTGTCGCCCATGGTCTCGTACAGCTTGGTGCTGCCACAGACATCAGCGAAGAGTATGGTGAGTTTAGTTTCCTTGACCATCGCCTGCTTCAGGACGAACCCCCGACCCCACCGAAGCCCGGAATCCGGGCCAGTGACTTATTTACCAATATACCATGACACGCGCTGGAACATCCCGCCTTCAAGGCTGGGCCACCAGATACGCAATCCAGGCCGGATCGGCTTCACCTCGTTCGACCAAGGCGAATTCGCCAGTCCCCTCGCCCGTCTCGGAATCAGTCCCTTCCAGGTATACGCTGACAGCTGAAAAACCGGCTTCAAGCAACAATTCCCTCAATTCCGGCAATGTCCACAGGCGCCAATGATATGTGAAGGCCTGGTTCAACCGCGAGCCGTCCGGGAAGGCAAAATGGATGTGGCAGGTGGCATGACTCGAAATCGGGTCGTAATCGGCCTGATCCCAGATATAGGTGAAGCGCCCCAGATCATCGCGCTCTCGCATCTCCAGATAGGCATCGGAGCCACCATAAGCGTCGAGCAAAAATAATCCACCCGCATTCAGGCTTTCCCGGGCACGCCGGAAGTAGCGCTTCAGAATCGCCCGTTCCTTGAATATCCAGTAGCTGAAATTGAATGCCAGCAACATATCCACGGGCTGGGTGCGGACTTTCAATACATCCTGTTGCAACAACTCAATGCGCTTGCTTGCCTCGGAAGTGAGTTTGGACAGATTGTGTTCGCGTCCCCACGCCAGCACTTCTGCATCCAGATCCACCCCAACTGCGGTGTGGCGCGGATTGCGGCGCACCCATTCACATGCTGCCAATGCGGTCCCACAAAAATCTTCCCGCATACTCAACGGTGCGCGCCCGCGCAACTCATGGAAAATGCGTTCCAGAAAGCCCACTTCCCAGCCGACATCCTGTACCGATTTCTGATACAGATCATGTCGGTCGGCCCGACTAGCCATAGTGGACTTTCGCTTGGCTGGCGTGGAATTGCTGCGTCGGCTCATGGAATCTGTTCTATTGGGCCGGCGTTAAGGCCGTGCGGATCGTTATTGTACCGGATTGGGTAGAAGATTCGGAACCCGTGGAACGTATTATGCAGATGAAGCAACGCATTCACGCAGCTTCGCGGATATTCCTCAAAGCTTCGCTCACCACCTCGATGCCCGAGTCCGGGCGGGGCGCCTGTTCACTCAGATAGCGACGCCAGCGACGCGCGCCGGGCTGACCCTGATACAAACCCAGCAGATGGCGTGTAATGCGCGCCAACGGCACGCCCTCGGCAAGTTGTACCGCCACATAAGGCAGACATGCCTTCACGATTTCATCACGCGTATGTACTGGCGAGGTGGGATCGAAAAACCGGTGATCCACATCTGAAAACAGATATGGATTACTGCATGCTTCACGACCGACCATCACGCCATCCAGAGTTGCGAGATGCGTCTCCATGTCAGTCAGGGTCTTGATACCACCATTCACTATCACTTCAAGTCGTACAAAATCCGCCTTCAGACGTCGCACCACATCGTATCGCAAGGGAGGTACCTCCCGATTCTGTTTTGGGCTCAAGCCCTGCAACCAGGCTTTGCGCGCATGGATGATCACGACCCGGCATCCCGCCGCAGCAACACGCTCGATCAGATCATGCAGGTGTTCGTAGCTGTCCAGATCGTCGATGCCGATACGCGTCTTCACCGTCACCGGTACGGGACATGCATGCGTCATTGCAGACACGCATTCCGCGACCAATTCCGGTTCGGCCATCAGACAGGCGCCGAAGCGTCCCGATTGCACCCGGTCGCTCGGACAACCCACATTCAGATTAATTTCATCGTAGCCGTACTCGGCACCGATACGCGCGCAAGCTGCAAGCTCACCGGGGTCGCTGCCCCCGAGTTGCAGTGCAAGTGGGTGTTCGGCAGGGTGGAACGCCAGAAAACGATCGCGTTGACCATGCAGGATCGCGCCGGTGGTCACCATCTCGGTATACAACCGTGCATGCTTGCTCATCAATCTCAATAGATAACGGAAGTGACGATCCGTGTAATCCATCATCGGCGCAACGCAAACTCTGTGCGCTTGGGCCGTGCTCGGATCAAAATCCCCGGTTAACGTATGCATTTGAGAGCCAGTTCACGGATAGATCAGCGAGTTTTGCCAGAGCCCACCGACAAGAAAGAACCGCTCACGCTCATGCAAACGGCCCGGACGCGAAGTCCAGAACTCGATAAGCTCCGGCACGACCCGGTAACCCGACCAATGTGGAGGTCGTGGAACAGTTTTATCCGCATAACGATGTTGAAAATCGGCGTAACGCTGCTCGAGTTCTTCCCGGCTTTTCAACACATCCGATTGCGTTGATGCCCAGGCTCCGATCTGGCTGACACGGGGTCGCGTCGCCCAATAGGCATCCGCCTCGGCATCTGTAACACCCTGCACCGAACCTTCAATCAGAACTTGTTGCATCAATGGCTGCCAGAAGAAACAGAGCGCTGCACGATGCGTAGCCTCTATCTGCTGACCCTTGCGACTGCGCTTGTTGGTATAAAAGACGAATCCACGTGCATCGAACGTTTTCAGGAGCACAGTGCGAACCGATGGCCGGCCGTCAACATCCACCGTTGCCAGGCTCATGGCCGCAGGCTCGGCAAGCCCGAGCGTTTGAGCTTGTGTGAATAACGCTGCAAAGCGTTCGATTGCCTGCTGATAAAGCGTGTCGTCTTTCATCGCAATCTCGCCTCGGCACTTTGCTCCTAGGCTGCACTCTCCGCGCTGCGGGAAGCTTTCTTGCGTTCATGTTCCTTGAGAAAACGTTTGCGCAGACGGATATTGTGCGGTGTGATTTCGACCAGTTCATCGTCCTCGATGAATTCCATCGCTTGTTCAAGTGAGAACTTGAGCGCTGGAGTCAGCAAAATGTTGTCGTCCTTGCCGGCGGAACGAATGTTGGTAAGTTGCTTGGCCTTGAGCGGATTCACGGTCAGATCGTTATCTCGCGCATGGATACCGACTACCTGACCTTCATATACTGGCTCACCCGGCGCCACGAACAGGCGACCGCGCTCCTGCAGATTGAACAAGGCATAGCCGACCGCCTTGCCGGTGCCATTCGAGATCATGGCTCCGTTCGGACGCTGACTGATACCGGTATTCTTCACCGCTCCATAATGGTCAAATACGTGATGCAACAGGCCGGTACCCGATGTCAGCGTACGGAATTCAGTCTGAAAACCAATCAGCCCACGCGCTGGCACGATATAGTCGAGGCGCACACGGCCACGGCCGTCCGGGCGCATATCAGTCAGATCTCCACCACGCTGCCCGAGTGCTTCCATGATACCGCCCTGGTGCCGTTCCTCGAGGTCCACAGTCACCGCTTCGTAAGGTTCGTGCCTCTCGCCTGCCACTTCATGGTAAATAACCTGCGGGCGCGAAACCGCAATCTCGTAACCTTCACGCCGCATGGTTTCAAGCAGTACCGACAGATGCAGTTCACCGCGCCCAGAGACCCGGAATTTTTCCGGGTCCTCGGTATCTTCGACGCGCAGTGCGACGTTGTGCAGCGCTTCGCGATATAAACGCTCGCGGATCTGACGGCTGGTCAGAAACTTGCCGTCCTGTCCTGAAAACGGCGAGCCGTTGGTCTCGAAAGTCATGCTGATGGTCGGCTCATCCACCGTCAAGGCCGGTAGCGCTTCCACATGTTCAGGATCACAAAGGGTGTCGGAAATACGCGGCGCCGGGATACCGGTAAACGCGACGATGTCACCCGCTTGTGCTTCCGGTACTTCGACCTTGTGCAGACCCAGAAATCCATATACCTGGAGCACTCGCTCCTTGCGTTGGGTACCATCCGCGCCGATGACAGTCACCGCGCTATTGCGGGTGATACGCCCGCGTGCTATCCGGCCGATACCGATCGCACCCACATAGCTGGAGTAATCGAGCGAACTGACCTGCAACTGGAACGGGCCATCCATCTCAACCGGCGGCGGTGGGCAGTATTGGATGATGGTCTCGAACAAGGGGCTCATGTCCTTGCCTGGATGCGCGGGATCCAGACCGGCATAGCCCAGCAGGGCCGACGCATAGACCACCGGAAAATCCAGCTGTTCCTCGGATGCCCCCAGCTTGTCGAACAGATCAAAGGTCTGATCCAGCACCCAGGATGGGCGCGCCCCATCCCGGTCGATCTTGTTAATCACCACAATCGGCTTCAAGCCGTGCGCAAAGGCTTTCTGGGTAACGAAACGGGTCTGCGGCATCGGGCCATCCACTGCATCGACCAGCAACAGTACCGAATCCACCATCGAAAGGACCCGCTCGACTTCGCCGCCGAAGTCGGCATGCCCCGGTGTATCCACGATATTGACCCGGTAATCCTGCCAGCGGATGGCCGTATTCTTGGCCAGGATGGTAATGCCCCGCTCACGTTCCAGATCATTGGAGTCCATGATCCGGTCCGGTGCCGCAGCGCGTGCATCCAGGGTACCGGATTGCTGCAGCAGTTGGTCCACGAGAGTGGTCTTGCCATGATCAACATGAGCGATGATGGCGATGTTACGAAGTTTTTCAATCACGGGATAAAGCCGGCCGGGTAAAGGGCGGGCATTATACGGCAAAGCGCCCGTCGGTCCGGCCCCAGGTCCGTGTTTTTCCGAGAGTTTCCGTGTCAATGGGTATTGGACACTACCCCACAAGTGGCGTAAGCTCTGGTCCCCGTTCGGGACCTGTCACAACCTGCAGACGTTTTTGGGGTAATCACCCGGTTCGCCGCATCAAAGTGACTCCAGTCAACGAACAAAAAGGCAAGGGTCGCGAACCCGTGGATTCATCCTGTGCTTTGCAGGAAACGACCCCATGCTTCGCAATCCGAATGCCAGAGAGCACCACGGCAGCTTCGGCCGGCGTGGCATTTATAGTTACAGAAGAGTGAATCAAGGCTATGACGTCAATCTATGTGGGCAACCTGCCCTTTACCGCTTCCGAAGAGGAAGTCCGTTCCAAGTTCGAGCAGTACGGCGCCGTGCAATCGGTGAAACTGATCTCCGATCGCGAAACCGGCCGCCCGCGTGGCTTCGGCTTCGTGGAGATGGATCAGGGTGCCGCTCAAAAGGCCATTCAGGAGCTGAACGGCAAAGATATGGGTGGTCGCCCGCTGCGCGTGAATGAAGCGCAGGAAAGCCAGCCACGCCAGCAAGGCGGCGGTGGCGGCGGTCGCGGCGGCCGCTGGTAAGCTCCCAGCTTCCAACCGCTGACTAACCAGGCGTCCCTGGCCCTTGATAGGACCGGGGACGTCAGGTTTTTATCTATCCCCCCTCTAACATCGCAATGCCTCTATTGCGGTGCAGTGTTGACATTCGTCACTTCCAAGCCAAGTCCAGCGTCTTTAAGATGGCATCCGCGCGACTGAACCAATCCACCGCTCCAGGGTCTTTGATTCGATATACCGCGTCGCGAGCTGGGTACAATATCGCCCTACCGAAACATATATTCACAATTGGGGAACCCGTATGGAAACTTCCGCCCTCTCCTGCCTGATAAATATCTTCGTAGAGCCCAAAAAAGCCCTGATTGACATCAAGGGGCATGCCCGCTGGCTCTGGTATCCGTTCCTGATCATGATGCTGGTCACGACTGCATTTGGCATGTGGTATTACATGACTGTCGATATCGGATGGATGGCCGACCAGATACTGTCCACGATGAGCGCCAAGATGGATGCCGATAAGCTGGAGCAGGTGCGGCACAGTTTGACGCGCGGCCGGTTCCTGTTCGGCGCAGTCATAGGGGGCACGGTATTTATCGGCTTGATCTACGTAATCCAGGCTTTGTACCTGTTTCTGGTCAGCAAGGTGGCTGGTTACGAGGTGCAGGAGTTTGGCAAATGGTTCAGTTTTACCGCCTGGGTCAGTTTCCCGGCGGTACTGGCGCCAGTTGCCCAGACTGTTTCCTACCTGTTTTCTCCCAACAAGCAGGTCAGCCTCTACCAGCTTGACGTTACATCCCTCAATACCCTGTTTTTTCACTTGCCCATGCAAAGCCATTGGTTTACGACCGTCTATAGCCTGCGACTCACCTTGTTCTGGACATTAGGCTTGATGGTCTACGGCTTTAGCATCTGGACCAGAAAAAGCTTGTCCAAATCGGCCGTTGTGGTGCTGGCGCCCTACGTGATCGTCTATGGCTTGATCGTCATCATCAAACTGACCTGAACAGGCAGCATCAATTGACGTCTCTTTACTCGATGTTATACTAGGATATAACACCAACACACATGGAACTCCGCATGAAGCAGAAACGCAAGCTCTGGATCGGCCTTGGCATCTTGGGTGCGCTGGTGTTGCTGATCATCATCAGCCGGGTGGCAGGAGGCAGCAAGGGCGAGCAGGTGGAAGTCGCCAAGGTTGAAGCCCGTACGATCCGGAGCTCCATCCTGGCGTCCGGTCAGCTCATCTACCTCAACCCGGTGGAACTGAAACCAGAAGTCATCGGCAAGATCAGCGATTTGCCAGTGGTGGAAGGACAACTGGTCAACAAAGGCCAGGTGGTGTTGCGTCTGGATCCGCAGCTATACGAAGCGGCTGTGGCCCAATCCAAGGCTGGTGTGCAACAGGCGCGTATCGCCATCGAAAGCCAGAAGCTTACGATTGCCAATTTGCAGAGTCAGTATGACCGGCAACAGAAACTGTTCAAGCAAGGCCTGGTAGATGCCAACAGTTTCGATCAACTTTCCAGCCAGCTCGATATCGCAAAGGTTCAGCTGAACTCCCAGAACGAAGCCCTGAGCATCGCTGAAGCGCAGTTGAGCCAACAAGAGCAGAACCTCTCCAAGACCGTAATCCGCTCACCCATCAAAGGCATGGTCACCAGTCTGCCGGTAAAAGTGGGCGAAACCGTGATCACCGGCGCCAACATCCCTGGTTCCACGCTTATGGAAATCGCCGATCCATCCGAAGTGCAAGCCGACGTCCAGGTCGACGAGGCGGATATCGCCAATTTGAAACTGGATGAAGATGCCGAAATCAATGCCGTGTCCTATCCGAATGACACGTTTCACGGCAAGGTCCAATTCATCGCCGCCTCCGTTACGAGTGCCACGACCACTGCAACTGCACAGCAAGGTGTCACCTTCGAAGTAAAGATCGGGCTCACCGACACGAAACTGCCGCGGGTGCGTCCCGGGATGAGCTGCCGTGCGGAAATCTTTACCCAGAGCACGCCCAATGCAATAGCAGTACCCGTTCAAACAGTACTCTACGAGAACAATCCCGATTCAAAGAGCCTTGAACCGACCTCTGGAGCCTATGTCTACGTGGTCAAAGATGGCAAAGCGCACAAGCAGCCGGTGACCACTGGCGTATCCAGCGACACCTACCAGGAAATTGTCTCGGGGCTCAAGGCTGGCGAGACCGTGGTTTCCGGACCCTATACCACGCTGCATGCACTGAGTGACGGTGCGGAAGTCACGCCAGAACCAGCCAAGAAAACCGACAAGCCAGCATCGAGCGCATCATGAGCCTTGATCCGGTACTGGAGTTGCACCACGTCGGCAAGCAATACGTGATGGGTGAAGCGACCCTGAACGCACTGCAGGACGTGAATCTGGTCATCAATCGTAACGAATATGCGGCTTTCATCGGCCCTTCGGGATCGGGCAAATCGACGCTCATGAACATCGTGGGCTGCCTGGATAAACCGAGTTCGGGTGAATACGTCCTGAATAGCACGCCGGTAGCAGAACTGGACGACAACGAATTGGCCCGCATCCGCAACCGCGAGATCGGTTTCATCTTCCAGAACTTCAACCTGTTGGGACGCGCCGACGCGTTGCACAACGTCATGCAACCGCTTATCTATCGTGGCATTCCCATGGGGGAACGCAGGCGCATGGCCACCGAGGCTTTGCAAAGTGTTGGCTTGGGAGATCGCCTGCACCACTTGCCAAACCAACTTTCCGGTGGGCAGCGCCAGCGGGTTGCGATTGCCCGGGCGCTGGTTGGCAAACCTTCTATCCTGCTGGCAGACGAACCTACCGGCAATCTGGATTCCAGCACCAGTCGCGACGTGATGGCCATGTTCGACGAACTGCACAAGCACGGTCATACCATCATCGTCGTCACCCACGACCAGAACATCGCCAACCACTGCCGGCGCGTAATCCGTCTGATGGATGGCCAAGTCCAGAGCGACACCGCCAATTCCGGCGAGGATGACAATCAGGAAGCGCTGCGCCGTGTATAACCTGGTCGAGAGCCTGCGCTCGGCACTGCAAGCGATTCGTGCCCACGCCATGCGGAGCTTCCTGACCACGCTCGGCATCATCATTGCGGTCATGGCCGTGATCACGGTAGTGTCACTGATCCAGGGTTTCAGTCACTCCCTGACCTCCACGTTCGCGAGCATGGGCTCAAACGGCCTGGTGATTGTTTCCAATGAATCTCAGGAAGATTACCTGGCTGGAAAAGTAGTCAAGATCACGCCGGATGATCTGCAGTCGATTCAGCACGACGTCTCGGGCATCAGTAACATTACGCCCGTACTGTTTCTTGCAAATTATGGATCCGGCGCCATCCATTATCGCAATCAGACCGCCTATGCCGGTGTGTTTGGTACTACTTCAGCCCATGCTGAAGGCTCCAACTTCTATCCCGTACAAGGACGTTACATCACCCCAACAGATGACCTCGCGCATCGCCGCGTCGTCGTCATCGGCCAGACACCAATCATTGATCTCAACCTTCCGGAGAACCCGATTGGTCAATACATCCAGATGTTTAACCAATGGTTCAAGGTAATCGGCGTACTGAAAAAACTCGGATCGATCGCGGGCCAGGATCAGGACGATCGCGTATATATTCCCTACGGTACCGCCCACAGTTTGCTCGGAGCTTCCGTAGTACCGGATATCCAGATCGATCTGAACGTCAACGACATCAAGGACCTGGACAGCGTAAAGGGCCGTATCTCGCAGATACTGCGTCGCAATCATCATCTCAAACCAGGACAGGAAGATGACTTCGAAATTCAGACCGCGGCCTCGATCGCCGATAGCATCAACAATATATTCAATATGGTCACGCTCATTCTTGGCGGCATCGTCAGTATCTCGCTGTTGGTAGGCGGAATCGGCATCATGAACATCATGCTGGTCTCGGTAACGGAGCGTACCCGGGAGATCGGCATCTGCAAGAGCCTCGGCGCACGCCGCAGCGATATTCTTCTGCAATTCCTGATCGAGGCGGTAATCCTGTCTCTCATCGGCGGCACGATCGGGCTGTTACTGGGTTACGGGATCGGTTTACTGGTGGCGCACGCAGTTCCCGCGTTCTTGGGATCGCACGTGCCGTGGTGGGCGGTGGCGCTGGCGTTTGGCTTCTCAGGCGGCGTAGGCATCATATTCGGTATCGCACCGGCCGCCAAAGCAGCGTCCCTGAACCCGATTGACGCATTGCGTTACGAGTAAGCACCGGAACAACTGCCATGTATACGTTTCTGGAAAGCCTCTATTCTGCTCTGCAAGCCATCCGCGCCAACGCATTTCGCAGCTTTCTCACCACGCTGGGCATCATCATAGGTGTAATGGCGGTTATCACTGTGGTGTCCCTGATCCAGGGATTCAGCAATTCCGTCACCAGCGAATTCAAGGGCCTGGGCGCCAACGGCCTGACCATACGTTCATACCTGCCACGTAAGGATCGCCTCGCCGGCAAAGTTGCCAAAATCACTCCTGATGATCTTCTTGCGATCCAGCACGACGTCACCGGAATCAGTAACCTGAGTCCGTTTCTGGTGCTGGGCCAATTTGGCGGTGCGGTAAAGTACCGAAATCAGGCGACCAACAGTATCATCATCGGCGCGACACCCAGCTACGCATTGGCAAACAGTCAATACCCGGATACTGGCCGCTTCATAACCCCGAATGACGATCTGCGGCACCGCCACGTGGCTGTCATCGGACAAACACTGATCAAGAAACTGCACCTGCCCGATCGTCCGCTGGGGCAATATCTGCAAGTTTCGGGACAATGGTTCAAGATCGTCGGCGTGCTGCATTCACGAGGACAGATACTGGGATTCGATCAGGATAACCGTATCATCATCCCCTACGGCACCGCGCACGGTGTGCTGGGTGCGGCCACTATTCCGGATATCTTCATTCAGCTGACGGTGAATAACAGCAAACAGCTCGCCGCCGTCACCGATCGTATTTCGCAGATATTGCGGCGCAACCATCATCTCAAGCCCAAACAGGACGACGATTTCAAAGTGCAGACGGCGGATCAGCTGCTGGGCACGTTCACCACTGTACTCAATTCCATTACGTTGATTCTCGGCGGGATCGTTGCGATCTCGTTACTGGTGGGTGGTATCGGCATCATGAATATCATGCTGGTCTCGGTCACCGAACGCACGCGTGAGATTGGCATCTGCAAAAGTCTGGGCGCCCGTCGCAGCGATATCCTCATGCAGTTCCTGATTGAAGCGGTCACCTTGTCTGTACTCGGTGGACTCATCGGCTTGCTGCTGGGCTATGGGATTGGCATGCTGGTCGCCTACGCCGTACCTGCATTCCGCGGTGCGCACGTCCCTTGGTGGACCATAGCCCTGGCATTCGGCTTTTCCGGTGGCGTAGGCGTGATCTTCGGGATCGTGCCGGCTGCAAAGGCTGCGGCGCTGGACCCCATCGAGGCACTAAGATACGAATAAATAATTCGGCGACTGCGACTCACCCATGTCACAACCCAAGACTCCCGTTCTGGTCGCACATCGGGGCTACTCGTCCCGCTATCCTGAAAACACCCTGCCCAGTATTGAAGCCGCAATCCGTGTCAAAGCCTCCTATGTAGAATTCGATATCCAGATGAGCCGGGATCGGGTTCCCTTACTCTGCCACGACGCGACATTACTACGCACCTCCGGTCTTAATCAGCCAGTGTTGCAGATGACGGCCTCGGAACTTGATCGCGTTGATGTCAGCGAACCCCAGCGGCTGGGATCACGTTTCAAGCGCACCCCCGTACCGCGTTTATCCAAAGTGTTGCACCTGCTTGCGGGGCATCTGGCTGTGCATGCGTTTATTGAAATCAAGGAGGAAAGCCTTGAGCATTTCGGCGTCTCCACTGTGATGGAGCCCGTCATGGCTTTGGTGCACGCGTATGCCTCAAATTGCACCATCATTTCATTCAACCTTGCCTGCTTGCTCAGGGCCCGAAACCTCGGCGCCAAACGCATAGGCCTGGTGACAGAACGTGAAGATACGCAAACACTGGACACGCTTAACGATCTACGGCCCGATTTCCTGTTTACTTCAGACACCTGCTTCAGCAAATTGCGTACTACCTTCCCCGGTACATGGCGTTGGGCTGTCTACCATACGGAAAATCCTACCCGTGCTATCGAACTCACACAGCAAGGTGCTGACTTGGTGGAAACCAATGCTATAGGCGACATGCTGGATGCATTCAAGGGCATTTCCGATGAATAGGGGACCGGATTACGATATCGTCATCATCGGAGCCGGCATCCATGGTGTCGGAATTGCTCAAGCCGCAGCCGCCGCTGGTTACCGGACGCTGGTACTCGAACAAGCCAGGGTCGCTTCGGGTACATCCAGCCGCTCCAGCAAACTGATCCATGGTGGTTTACGGTATCTCGAACAATTCAGATTTGGTTTGGTGTACGAGTGCCTTCGGGAACGTGAACTGTTGCTGCGTATCGCACCTGAGCTGGTCAAATTGCAGCACTTTCTGATACCCATCTATCGCGATAGCTTGCGGCGTCCGTGGCAGATACGGGCTGGCCTGAGCTTGTACACCCTGCTCAGCAAGCTCGGTGCAAACAGTCGTTTCGAGAGCCTGCCCGCCTCGCTCTGGTCATCTCTGGATGGTTTGAATACCGAGGGCCTGCAGGCCGTGTTCCGTTATCAGGATGCCCAGACTGATGATGCACTACTGACCAAGGCAGTCATGGCATCTGCAATGTCATTAGGTGCAGAGCTGCTGGAATCTGCGCGTTTTATCCATGCGGAAGATCGTCCAGACGGTTGCGAGATAGTCTTCGAACAGGAAGCTCGGGCCAGGCAACTGCATACGCGTGTGCTCGTTAATGCGGCTGGTCCTTGGGTACAGCAGGTGGCAGATCGGATTACTCCGAACGTTCCACAACCTCCAATAGAGCTGGTGCAAGGCTCGCATGTCCTGCTGACTGCACCAGCAGTGAAAGATATCTATTACCTCGAGGCGCCCCAGGATAAACGTGCTGTGTTCGTGATGCCGTGGCAAAACCAGGCATTGGTCGGTACCACCGAAACGCCATTCACAGGGAACGACCCGGCCACGATATCCCCGAGTCATGCCGAAACCGACTATCTCCAGGAGGTGGTAGCGCACTATTTCCCCGCAACCAGGACCTCGTTGATCGCATCGTTCGCGGGTCTGCGCGTGTTGCCCGCCAAAAATGGCCGGCCGTTCGGGCGCTCGCGGGAGTTATTGATAACAAGGGATAGGGCAAGACAACCCCATGTGCTGCATCTGTATGGCGGCAAGCTGACTTCCTACCGGGCGGATTCGGAACGCGTGATACAGAGACTCAGACCTTTATTGCAGGAACGACCGAGATTGGCAGACACCCGCCAACTACATCTCGATCCTGTCTGACAATCCCCTAATACTGAAAATCAAACGGCCCGTTTACACGGACCGCTTTAATGTCAATTGGAAGAAACAGCTGTTGCCACCCACTGCGGCGGCAAACCAGGAGTCCATGAATCGAACCCGTGTGAATCCCACACATTTCCTGAAATGCTGCTGCCTTCGGAAACCAGCTGGACATTGTAATTGCCGCCCCCCGTCAACTTCGAAGTTTGGGCGGGACTGAAAACGAGATTGAAGTCGCCATGTGCATTGGAGATCACGGTACATACCAGATGCAAGGGCGAATAACTCGCCTTGAATGTGACATCGAGTACGCCTCGGCTGCCCTGGATATCAAGTGTTGCCGACGTAATCAGAAACCCCAGGTTCTGGCCTTGCAATTTGACGTTGCCCGGGTAGGGCGAGAGGCTCCATTGATCCGGAAAAGCTGGTGGCGTAGATGTGTCAGCAACTGTCTGGGGAGCTGGTGGCGTCGGAGCAGCCGAGCCGGGTTTGGTTGCTGCTGCCGCTGGAGCAGTTGCCGTGGCTGCTGACGGTACCGGCAAGGTCGGCAGGGTCGCACTGAGCACCTTGAAGCCGTTCGCGACTGCCCCGAAATCCACTTTGGTCCCATCAATCGTGAAGCTCTTGAAGCCGCTCTGATCCTTGTTGATGATGCAGACAGGGCTCCAGGCTTTGGAAGTACCGGCAAGCATTACCCGTACCGTGCATGCAGCACCATTTACGTCGATGGTGGCAGCCACGACCCTGCCCTGGGACAAGGGCAGCAACTGCGCGACCAAAGTATAGGATTTGCTGGAAGAGCACCCGGATGACAGCAACAGGGCCGCGCATAAGCCAGCCCAGGTCGTCAGGTGAAAAACGCGACGCTTCATCATGGCAACATCCCCGTAATCCTGTTGGTCTGCCAGCCAGCATGCACTGGACCATCGGAAAATAATAGACCGTCTGTCTCCAATTATCCACGCCGAACGGGTCAAATAAGCTCAGTCAGGTAATTTAAAGCGTCAGCGCCAGCCGCATCCCTTCATCAATCGCCCGCTTGGCATCCAGTTCCGATGCCAAGCGGGCGCCACCAATCAAATGTGCCGTCATGCCGGCCGCAGCGAGCCGATCATAAAGCGAGCGCTCACTGATCTGGCCGGCGCAGATGATGACGTGATCCACTTCCAGAACACGGGATTCGCCTGCAATGCCTATATGCAGGCCAGCAGCATCGATACGCTGATATTCGACGCCACCCAGCATCTTCACCTGCTTGTTGCGCAGACTCATCCGGTGTATCCAGCCTGTGGTCTTACCCAGGCTTTTGCCAAGCGGTGCGGGTTTGCGCTGCAACAGATAGATATTACGTGCCGGGGCTTCAGATTGCGCCGGGATCAACCCACCACGGCCTCCCATTGAGGTATCCACGCCCCACTCGCGCAGAAAATGCGCCTTCGCATCAGCGGGCGGGACAGGTTCCTGCACAAGAAATTCCGCTACATCGAAACCGATGCCACCCGCGCCCACGATAGCGACATGCCTGCCTGCAACCGTCCGTAAACCGCTCAACACTTCCCTGTATGACAGCACATTGGAGCCATCCTCGCCGGGTATACCGGCGCGCCGCGGAGAAACGCCACAAGCCACCACAGTCGCATCGAATTTTTGCGCTGCAATCTCCGCCACATCGGCTGTCGTGCCAAGTCTCAACTCCACACCGTTCAGTTCCAGTTGCCGCCTGAAATAACGCAGGGTTTCGGCAAATTCTTCCTTGCCCGGTATGCGTTTCGCCATGTTGAACTGCCCACCAAGCTCTGCCGCTGCCTCATAGAGTGTCACCCGATGACCACGACGGGCTGCAGTGAGCGCTGCCGACAGCCCCGCCGGACCGCCGCCTATGACAGCGATCTTTTTCGGCACAGCCGCCGGTGTGACGACAAGTTCGGTCTCCGCGCAGGCTTGTGGATTTACCAGGCAGGATGCTTTTTTGCCTGCAAACACATGATCCAGACAGGCCTGATTGCAGGCAATGCAGGTATTGATCTCATCTTCGCGATTTTCGCGCGCCTTGCGTACCCACGCTGGATCGGCCAGCAAAGGTCTCGCCATGGATACCATATCCGCATCACCCTGCGCTAATATCTCCTCCGCCGTCGAGGGCATGTTGATGCGATTAGTAGTGATCAATGGCACGGACACTTCGGTTTTCAGCCGCCGGGTTACCCAGGTAAATGCGCCGCGCGGTACCGAGGTGGCGATGGTGGGAACGCGCGCTTCATGCCAGCCGATGCCGGTATTGATCAATGTTGTGCCGGCCGTTTCCACCGCCTTGGCCAATGCGACCACTTCCGGCCATTCGCTGCCGTTTTCGACCAGATCCAGCATCGACAACCGATAGATGATGATGAAGTCGCGGCCAAGCGCGGCACGTGTTCGTCGCACGATCTCGACCGGCAAACGCATCCGGTTCTCGACTGAACCTCCCCAGTCGTCGGTACGCCGATTGGTACGTGGCACCGTGAATTCGTTGATGAAATACCCCTCCGAACCCATCACCTCCACGCCGTCATACCCTGCTTCACGCGCGAGCGACGCGCAATGCACGAAATCCCGGATTTGACGCTCGATGCCGCGGGTGCTGAGGGCGGATGGCTTGAAAGGCGTAATCGGTGACTTCACGGCCGAAGGCGCCACCGAGAAGGGGTGATAGGCATAACGCCCGGCGTGGAGTACCTGCATGCAGATACGGCCGCCTTCAGCATGCACCGCGCTTGTGACTTTACGGTGCCGGGACACCTCCCAGCGCCAGGAAAGCTTGGAGGCAAATGGCGCCAGAGAAGCACGCAGGTTAGGTGCAATCCCACCGGTAACCATGAGTGCCACCCCGCCGCGCGCGCGTTCGGCAAAATAGGCGGCGAGCTTCTCATAATCACGCGCCCTGTCCTCGAGGCCTGTATGCATGGAACCCATCAGGACCCGGTTTGGCAGAGTCAGGAATCCAAGTTCGAGAGGTGCAAGCAGATGAGGATAACGACTCGGCATGATCACTCCCGATTAAAGCCTGACCGGCAGGCTACACGAATTCAATTGACCGCATCTGCGGCGCGCCAAAGATACCAGCTCGCCACCGACCGATACGGTACCCAGCGCTTGCCGGCACGTGCGAGTGTGGAAGCTGCGGGCAACTTTTTCATACCGTATGCTGACCGAAAACCCTTGCGGACGCCGAGGTCATCCAGCGGTAATACATCCGGACGGCCGAGTGTAAAGATCAGCAACATCTCGACTGTCCAGCGGCCTATGCCGCGTACCGTGGTCAAGCGCGCCACGATCTCGTCGTCCGTCAGATCGTCCAATCCACCAGGGCCCGGCACTGTGCCCGCCAGGGTTTTCGCTGCAAGATCCTGCACCGCGAGCATCTTGTTGCGTGATAACCCGGCCCCTCGAAGTGACTGATCCGGCAAGGTAAGCAGATGGGCAGCAGTTATCCGATCCTGTGCCGGGAACAGAGCCGCAAAACGTCCATAGATGGTTCCAGCCGCCTTGCCGGATAGCTGCTGATAGATGATTGCGCGCAACAGGGATTCAAAAGGATGGGTCTGGGAGCGCAACTTCAGCCGGCAAGGTCCTGTCAGGATTATCGATTCCCCCAACACCGGATCGGCACGCTTGAGATGGCGAACAGCGCTGCGCAGATCGTACGATGGCAAGATGTCTGTGTTCACGTCGTTGCTCCGGCTGCGAAGGGTCCATAATCACATGCCGCCCTTATACTTGAAAACATCCGCCAGCCGGGTCACCCTAATCAGGTACCCCCATGGCCGATCCGGCTTTTCGCGAGGCATCAACCATGCAACAACATAAAGATCTGGTAGCTGCCCTGCTCGCGGCCTTTGAAAAGGACCCGGACATCAATCTGCACGAGTCCCCCATCCGGGTCAGCTATAAACAGAACCTGCGACTCGAGGGAAAAGTTGCCAATATCATCGTCAAGCGCAAGGCGCGGCGTATCGCCACACAGCTCTCCGGTTTGAGTAACATCGAAGATCAACTCTATTTGCGTCCTGGCCAGGTACGCAGCGGCAAGGCTCTCCTGGATGCCGTGGTGGATGCGCTCTCACAGGAACCGGCATTCCGGGATATGACCGTGCACCCGATACCCCCGCCAGAAAATTCCATGCCTGGTTGGATCGGTGTATCTGTGGATGACTGTGTCGTGCGCCTTGATGGCGTGGTCAGCAGCCTCTCGCACCGTCGCCTGGCTGAAGTCATTGCCTGGTGGGTACCCGGCTCCTGCGATGTCCATAACCATCTGCGAGTCCAGCCTGCGGAGAAAGATAATGACGATGAGCTGATCGATGCCATTCTCATGGTGTTGGAGAAAGATCCCTTGCTGCATGCAGAGGATATCCGTGCTCACGCCAAGGCCCGTACAATCACCTTGACCGGCACTGTCCACAGCCAGGAACAGCAACACATGGCCATCTATGATTGCTGGTACGTTGCCGGAGTGCACGATGTGCATTCCGAATTGCGGGTGATCGGACAATGATGCTTCACAGCGGCGCCCAATTCATCAAAAAATCACTATCCTTCCTCAAGACAACGCCATGAAACTCGTCATCGGCGTGCTCTATACGCTGCTGCCGGAACTTGTGCTATTCACCATAGCAGCCCTGTTTACGCCCTATGTGGCCGGCTTTACCGCTTCCGGTCTGCTCGCCACCGAGCTCGTAAGTGGATTTATCCTGCTGTTGGTGCTGGCATTGAGCTTGCAATTCAACCACAGCCGGATGTTCTTCGCGCTGCTCACTCTCATCGGTTTATGCAGCGGCTTATTATTGATTATTCACAGCTCCGACCCTATCACGCGGGAAACCCTGAGTGGCGGGCTCTGTCTGCTGGTACCGCTGAACCTGTTGGTATTTTCGTTTAGCACTGAACGCGGCGTATTCAGCCGCTACGGGGCGATGCACTTCGGATTATTGGCAATCGAGGCGCTCTGCCTGGCTGCATTGAGCGCATTCCATGCCGCGCCGGTAGTGACTGCACTGCATGTTCATTTCACGCATCTCGACATGCTCGATCGCACCCTGATCACGCAACCCGGATTGTTACTGCTGTGTATCAGCCTGGTGCTGCTCAACGACCGTCTGATCCTGCGTCACAGTGCCGAGCTCGCCGCATTCTTTTTCGCCCTGGTGGCGGTGGGCGTCATGCTGCATCGGCAGGATGCAGCAGGAATGGCGGTATTTTCCGCTGCCGCCGCGGTCGGTTTCGGTCATGCCGTGATTCAGGAATCATGGAATATGGCCTATCTCGACGAACTGACCGGTTTGCCGGGGCGGCGCGCGCTGGAAGAACAGATGAGGCAACTGTCAGGAAATCATGTGATCGCGATGGTGGACGTGGATCACTTCAAACGTTTCAACGATACCTATGGCCATGATGTCGGTGACCAGGTACTGCGCTTCGTCGCCTCACGTTTGCAGAAGAACGCCGGCAGCGGTAAACCCTTCCGTTACGGTGGCGAGGAGTTCTGTATCCTGTACCCGGGGAAATACCCGGATGAAGTAATCAACACTCTCGAATCCTTGCGCACCGATATCGAAAGCTGCCGTTTCGAGATGCGCCGCCAGGAACGGCGCATCGATACTCAAGATGGTGATTCCGCAAACCAGCAGGATACCGGTCCGCTCGCAATCACGGTCAGTATCGGCTTGGCGGGTAACCCGCATGGCGATACCGACCCCTGGAGCGTGCTCAGATCCGCAGACAAGGCCCTGTATGCAGCGAAAGATTCCGGACGTAATCGCGTCTGTCTGAGCGGCGCCTAAGCATGTACCTTGATCTCGGCACACTCACCGCAATCCTGCTGTTGCTGGCATTGTGTGCCACCGCCTGGTTCTGGAATGACAGCCTGCGTGCCCGTGATCGAGTGATCACAACCTGTAATCGTCTCTGCCACAATGCCGGCGTCCAGTTCCTGGATGAGACCGTGGCATTATCCGGTTTGCGTCTGCAACGCAGTTCCGGGGGCAGCCTGGAATTCGCCCGCCGCTATTCATTTGAATACAGCGAAACCGGCTCCGATCGTTGGCAAGGCTATGCCCTGTTGGCTGGCTCACGCGTGGAATCAGTCCAATTGCATGGTCCGGATGGCGTCACTATCCTGGGGACACCGCATTCGACAACAGCGCTGCCTGCATCGCCCCACCCCGATCACTCGACTGCGGCACGACCCGACAAAGAGCGCTAGCCTGCTGCTGTTGTTACGATGGGCAGGGTCGTCTAATATCCGGCCACCCCCTTGGCGGGACAGACCCCCAAGGAACCTTCCGGCCCGGCGACATTCCTAAAGCAGGAACGTCTGTTTCCCGGGCTCGGGTGCGGACCCATGAACGGAGCTCCAGGCTCCCCTAAACCAAACTGAGGCAAGCACACCATGAACCTGTTCCGCACCAAACCCGTGCTGGATGAAGGCGAGAAAAGCGGCCTGCGCAAAGTACTCGGCCCCGTCGACCTGACCCTGATGGGTATCGGCTGCATCATTGGCGCCGGTATCTTCGTACTCACCGGCCAGGCTGCCGCATTACATGCCGGACCCGCAATCGTCCTCTCGTTCGTCGTGGCCGGCATCGCCTGCGCTTTCAGCGCCCTGTCCTATGCTGAATTGGCTTCCACCATCGGCGGCTGTGGCAGCGCGTATGGCTATGGCTACGCCACGTTGGGTGAAATTGTCGGCTGGATCATCGGTTGGGATCTGATCCTGGAATACGGCATCGGTGTCTCCACCGTCGCGGTCGGCTGGGGGGGCTACATGGTCAATGCATTGACTGCAGTAGGCATTCAT
>JBOIBL010000215.1:0-16785 GCA_050739495.1 Gammaproteobacteria bacterium
TCGAACAACGCATCCGGATAATGCGGTCGGGCGTCGGCATAAGCGGTTGCGTGGCCCGAGAAATGATCCTTGAATTTTTCAGCTGCCATGACTTCGTTCAATGCAATGGCCAGAGCCTGGAGATTGCGGAAACGTTATGCAGATTGATGGCAAATACGATCCACATCACCAATAGCAGGAGGCAACTGGTGGCATAAACCAGGAAACGATGAGTCAGGTGATTATAGGTAACATGGATCAGTGAATGCACGACGCGCAACCCGACATAACACCATGCCAATATCAGGAGTGTCTCGGTCACTTGATTTGTGGCGTATGCCGAGATGCACAACACATAGAACAACACCGGCATCTCGAACAGATTGGAGAAGTTCCGGCTCGCCAGCCGTACATCGTCCGGCACCTTTTCAGATTCGCCCACTTTCAGATAACCGAACTTCATGCGCTTGGCGGCGACAGCGCTGAACCGCTTGTAACCCAGATGCAGCATGATGACGAAGGTCCAGAACACCAATACCAGCATCGGATGAAATATGGATTCGGCTCGCATATGGATTTCCTGAAGATTGGGGTTGGGCGCAGGCAGTGTATTCGATTAAGGTTGCCTCAGCGAGTCCCGATGACCGCATAGGCCCGAACCGGAAAGCTGCCAAAATTCTTCACTTTCACGGGCGCCGCGTGAAATCGAAAACCGCCATCCGGTAACTGTTCCAGACGACACATGTGTTCGCAGACAGGAATATCTGCACCGAGCAGAATCGAATGCACCGGGCGGGTATCACCGCGGTTGTCGTCGATATTCAGGGAATCGATCCCAACTAATACAGCACCCTGCTCTTTCAGATATGCCGCTGCCGCTTCTGTCAGGAACGGATGGCCTTCAAAGTATTGGTCCGTCCCCCAATGCCGCGACCAGCCAGTGTGGATCAATACCGCCTTGCCGCGCACCTCGGTATCCCGGAACAACTCCGGACCGATCGCACGATTGGTGCGGCCCGCATGCAATACGATTCCCGGCAGATTCGCCAGCGATTCCAGCGGCAGTTGCGAGAGATCCTTGCCGTCTGCGTAACGATGAAACGGCGAATCCACATAGGTGCCGGTGTTCGCGACCAACTCGACCTTGCCGATATGAAATATCGTGCCTTCGCGATATTGCGATTGCGACGCTTCACGGGAGAGAAAGTCGCAGATGATTGGCGCGGGCAGACCCTTGTAGGTGATCATGCCGTGCTCGACGGTATGACTGAGATCGATGATCCGTTCCACGTTCACCTTCCTGTCTCACTCAGACGGGGATACTGAATTTGTCAGAATCGGCACCGCTTGTCATGAGTTTTCACCGCCATGGCAGATTTTGTGGGATGATTGTCTTTTCAGCAAATCGGTCCCTGCCTGTATTCCTGCCATGGCTCGCATAAATACCCCGAAAAAGCCCTCGCCTTCCCAACCCACCGAACCGCATCGGGTGGTGATGCTGGGTTATCCCGATGCACAGATCCTCGACATCACGGGTCCCCTGGAAGTCTTCGGCCGCAGCGCCCGCTGGCTGCGGGACAAAGGCGTTACTTCCAAACTCGCCTACACAGTCGAACTGGTCGCCGCGCAAGCCGGCCCGGTTTCGACCTCGTCCGGGATATCTCTGGTCGCGGAACGCAGTTATCGCCAGATCAGCCGCGCCGATACTCTGCTGATCGCCGGCGGCATCGGTTGTCATCCGGTGATGGAAGACCAGGATATCCTGCGCTGGATCCGGCGCATGGCGCCGAAGGTCTCGCGCGTCGCGTCGGTCTGCACCGGCGCCCTGGTATTGGCGCGCGCCGGCTTGCTGGAAAACAGATCCGCCACCACGCATTGGGATTACATCGAGGAACTCACCGCTATCAGCGACACGATCCGGGTGCAGGAAGACGCGATCTACGTGCGCGACGGCAACGTCTATACCTCGGCCGGTGTGACCGCCGGCATGGACATGTCGCTCGCCATGGTCGAAAGCGACTGGGGCCAACCGGTAGCGCTCGCGGTGGCGCAGGAGTTGGTGATGTTCCTGAAACGCCCGGGCGGTCAATCGCAATTCAGCAGTCATCTCGCCGCGCAATTCAGCGAGGACGACAAACTGCGCGAACTGCAACTCTGGATTCTCGATCATCTGGATCAGGAACTGTCCGTGCCCAGACTCTCGGCCCGGGCCGCGATGAGCGAGCGCAACTTTGCGCGCCGTTTCACCGCCGGGGTCGGCATGACCCCAGCCCAATACGTGTCGCGGGCGCGCCTGGAAGCGGCGCGGCGCAAGCTGGAAGAAAACAACCTCCAGATCTCCCAGGTCGCGCGGCATTGCGGTTTCGGCACCGAAGAAACCATGCGTCGCACTTTCATTGCGGAACTGGGTGTGTCGCCCAGCGATTATCGCGAACGCTTCCGCAGCGCCGCCGCCTGATTCATTTCACCTGGATCTTGGGTCCCTGCGTCAAAGTCAGTGGCGACGATTTGCCGTCCTGGCTAAACGTGCCGGTCAGCAACGTCGCCTGGTTATCGCTCGGCGTCGCGACAAACGTCGCAGGATGACCGGCGATGTCGATGTTTATCGTCGCCTGCTTACCGTGCTGATTCACGCTGGTCCTGGCACCAGCGACATGTTCGGCCGGAATATCCGTGGTGAATTCCGGACTCGCACCATAGGTCGTCATGTGCAACACGACTTCCTTGCCGGATGCGAGCTTGCCGGTCCAGTCCTGCCGTGTCACTGGCGTGGTAGCAACCGAGATGCCTTTGTTGGTTTTCCAGCCGGTGCCCTCGTATTCCATGTAATCGGCCGTTTCCTGCGCCACCTTCTCACCGAAATAGTCGTCAACCACGTGTAGAGCAAGATCGATACCGGAACTCAACCCGCCGGCGCTGAAGGTGATCGGGTCAGCTTCCGCGTAACGCACCTGTTTCACCAGCTTCACATCCGGAAACTGTCTGGCGAAGTTGCCGAAATACCAGTGATGGGTTGTCGCTTCCTTGCCGTTCAATAAACCGGTCGCCGCAAGCTTGAACGCGCCAGTGCAGACCGACATGATGACCTTGTGATCCGCATGCACTTTCTTAAGCCACTCGGTCAAACCCGGACCGCCGGATTGCGCACCGATCACCACGATGTCCGGCGTGGGCGCATCGGCGAAACTGTAATCCGGCGTGATCGTCAGCCCGGGATGGCCGTTACCCGTGGTATGAATCGGCTTTTTGGTCGGTGCCACGGTGTAAAGATCAAAGGGAGCGACGTCTTCGCCCTTGTCGCCTTTGACTGAGGTGTCCTGGAACACCTCCCAGGGCCCGGCGAAATCGATCACCGTCGCGCCATCGCTGATTACCACCGCGACCTTGATCGAGGCGTTCTTCGGCGAAGTGACTTTGCCAGGGGTAGGCACAGCAAGCGCGAGACTCGGCAAGAAAGCCAGGAAAACGGCAAACACAGAATGTTTCACGGTAGATTCTCCGAATCCATTAGAGGTTAGACGACTATAAAGCGTGCGGCTTGCAGCCGAAATGACAAATATCCCACGAATTCCGCCAAACACATCTATCCTGGTCTGTCACCGATACCGGTCGAGTGTTACTTCTTCATCTTCAGCAATACGAAGGCCCAGATACTGAGCGCGCCGCTGACGACGACGATGGCAATCACGCTATATAGAAACCATTGATCCGTCCCCAGCGAAGACCAATGGTAGAACAGTTCAACCACATGCCCTATCGAGAACAGACCGAAAATCACGCAGGTTGTATAGAGGTAGGCTTTCATGTCACACCTTCACGATAAGCGATCCATGTCGCATTACGCCTGGCTCAGGCTACGCTTGCGGGAACTGAAGCGCCATTCGCCCAGAATCACGGCCGCGACCACCATCGCGCCGCCGACCAGCCCACGCAAACCCATCGCTTCACCCAGCCACCACCAGCCGAATATGGCAGCGAACACCGGTTCCATGGCGTAGATCACCGCGGATTTTTCGGCCGAGACGTGGCGCTGACCGACGGCCTGCAGGAACAACATCCCCGCGCTGGCAACCACGCTGAGATAGAGCAGCGATACCCAAACGGTTTGTGCGCGTGCCGGTAAGGTCGCCAACGCATCGCCACGCATATCCGCAATCAGCAGCCATACAGCGCTAACCACTGCCATCGCGATGATCTGCGTCGCAGCCAGCGTACGCGATTGATGTGCTTGTATCCGGCGCGACAGCAGGATGACGTAGACGGCATAGAAGAACGCACAGGCAAATGTGGCACTGTCACCGATCAGACTGCTGCCGCTCTCCCACGACATCAGACCGATGCCGACGCACGCCAGTACCGCCGCGCTGACGATCTGCAAGCTCAGACGTCCACCGAGCAGCAAACCGAGGAAAGGGACCATCAGGACATTGAGACTGGTGATGAAGGCACTGCGGTTCGACGAGATGTACTCCAGTCCTACTGCTTGCGACACATAAGAAAGCAGTGCCACCGTGCCCAGCACGATGCCGTCCCGCCAGGCAGTACGCGAGGCCTTGACCGCAAACGGCAGCATGCAGATGCCGGCGACCAGAAACCGCAGTGCCGTGATCTCCACGCCACTGAGATGCGCAGATGCAGCACGAATGATGGGGAAGGTCGTGCCCCAGACCAGGGTCACGAACAGCAATACCAGGACGCTGAAATTCACCGATCTCTCCTCCCGGACAGATGCCAATTCTACCGGAAGGTCGCAGTAAAATTCTCTGTAATGTTCAGCTGCCGGAATGTTTCCGCTCGCTCCTGAACAGCCAACCGGTTTCGACCTGGGATTCCTCGCTGACACGCCGCTGGCGCGCATCCAGCACCGCCGACCTGCCCAGGTAACCTACTACCTTGTCCGGCGTTGTCGGATCTACGACCGGCAACCGTCCAAATCCGTGACGCAACATCGTATGTACCGCCACGCTCAAGGTATCGCCTGGATAAGCAACTACGGGGCTGCAATGACCAATATCCAGCAATGACGTTTGACAGGATACACCGGCAGCGAGTGCGCGGAACACGTCGCCACGAGTCAGGATCCCTTCGAGCTTCCCGTCGCTATTGAGTAACAGATAGCCGTTATGTTTGATCAATTCGGGATTGTTATCATTCAGGCGCATCGCCAAGTCTGCAAGTTGCAGGTTTGAAGCCAGTGTGACTGGATCACGATCCATTACTTCGCCGACGGTCACCTGATGCATCACATCCACTTCATATTCGAGATGGATTTTCAGGCCGCGTCGCGCCAGCTTCTCGGTCATGATCGATTCTTTCAGGTACAGCAGGCCGATCGCGTTCGCGACCACGCACACCAGCATCAGCGGTAACACAGCGTTGTAATTGCGGGTAATCTCAAAGGCAAAGATGATGAACGTGAAGGTGGCACGGGACGCTGCGGCAAATACCGCCGCCATGCCGACCAGCGCATAGGCAGACGGGTCGAGATGCAAACCCGGCACGATGTGATTCATGATGATCGCGAATGCCCCGCCCAGCGCCGCGCCACCCATGAACATCGGTGCTAGCAAACCGCCCGAAGTACCGGAGCCCAGCGAAATGAGCAGGGCCAGAGTCTTGAATACCAGGATCGACAACAACAGGCCAAGTCCGAGATGGTTATTGAGAATATCTGAAATCGTGTTGTAGCCGACGCCCAGTACACGCGGCACAAAATAACCGATGATGCCCAACCCAATCGCGCCCAATGCCGGCCACCACATCTTGTCGAATGGCAGGTGTTCGAATTGATCCTCGATCCAGTACAACAATTTACTGATGATAACTGCAGCCAGTCCACAAATCAGTCCCAGCAGAAGATAGAACGGAAAACCATGCACGATGTCGAAGCGGGCGTCGGCCACGGTGAACATCGGACCGGGGCCAATCAACCAGTAATGGATGGCTGTCGCAATCGTGGTCGCGATCACCAGCGGGATAAAGGACCGCGAACGGAACTCGAACAGCATCAGTTCGATGGCGAAGATCACACCCGCAATCGGCGTGGAGAAGGTCGCTGCCATGCCAGCAGCAGCACCGCAACCAAGCAGCACCTTGCGTTCTGCAGTAGTTAGCGATACCAATTGTCCAAGCAGCGAACCGAGCGCGCCACCTGTCTGGATAATCGGCCCTTCAGCTCCGAACGGCCCACCGGTCCCGATCGCAATCGCGGCCGATAACGGTTTCAGGATCGCGACACGTGGTGCAATCCGGCTGCGATTGAACAGAATCGCTTCCATCGCTTCGGGGATGCCGTGGCCGCGAATCTTGTCGCTGCCGTACTTCGCCATGATACCGACAATCAATCCCCCTGCTGCTGGCACCACCAGCACCCAGAGCCCGAGCGGATTCGATGCGATATTCGGCAACACCCATGACACGCGATGGAAGTACACCAGATTGGTGCACAAGGCGATAAGGCTGTAAAGCAGCCAGGCAGCAAAGCCCGCGGTAACGCCGATAATCGCTGCCAACAAAGACAGCGACAACTGACGCAGAATGTCGCGGGACGCACGGACCCCGCGGGCGACCGACAAAATGGACGGCACGGCTGCTTGATTCCTTGTCTGGCTTATGCACGCGAGAAGCTTGCGTGCTTCGAGGCGTTCTCATAATATATCGTAATGCGATATAACTCAACAATGCCGGTCAGCCCGGCCGATTACCGGACGCTGGCGCAATTCCGCGCCACCCTGCGGCGTTTCCTGCGCATCAGTGAAGAACTCGCGCACGGCGTCGGACTGACCCCGCAACAGCATCAGGCGCTGCTGGCGATTATGGGGTTCGCCGGTGACGGATTACCGAGCATGGGTGACCTTGCCGCCCGCCTCCAGATCAGACACAACAGCGTGGTGGGTCTGGTGGATCGTCTGGTCAAACGCAAGTTGGTGCGCCGGCAAACCGCCAAGGAAGATCGCCGCCGCGTCCGGCTCCAGCTCACGCACAGCGGGGAACGGTTATTGGCACAACTGACTCGGGCACATCAGATCGAACTGCGGGAGATTGGTCCACAAATCACGCAGCTGCTACAACGTCTGGAGAAATGACTCCCGGTCGGTCATGGTTGTGACACCCCCCCTCCCTTGCCCCGTGCGGCACACGGCTTTCCACGGCTTGATTGACAGACAGATCATTCGCGTGGCTTTATGGGGCATGACTGCACGTAGCCGAAAAACCAAGCCCTCCGCTGCTAATACGGCGCAAAAGAAAACGCGCCCGCGCGGGAAAGCCGTAGCTTCAACCGCTAAAAAATCTGTGCGTAAAAATCAGGATGACATTGTGGATGAAGCAGGAAAGGAATCTTTTCCTGCCAGCGACCCTCCGCCCTGGACACCTTGAACGTTCTACTTCTCGTCGCTCAGTGTCAAAACCCTGATTTATGTCATCCGCTGCCGTCTCAACGTCAGGTAAACACCTGACGTTTGTCGGTCTCGCGTATCCGTTCGTCGTTATTGCAGATGAACTTGTTCCATTTCTCAAAACTGTTGCGGCAAAACTGTGCGCCGTTTCACGGATTAGAACCGTCAATAGCCGACAATCACAAATGGCATACTTTGTGACACAAACCGGCTCGCCTCTTTAGTGGGTGTGGCCTTGGCGCTTGCTGGAAGCAGCAGATCACCCTGTTTGGAACCGGGCGACCAAGGAGCATAAATGTTCACCCGATTATTCCAGGATATCGCTTCGTTCCAGCCCGCTACCCACGGGAGCCAGCGGCTGTTTCGGGTTTTGCTGAATAGCATCGTCGATTACGGCATCGGCACGCTGGATGTCAACGGACACGTGACAAGCTGGAACACGGCGGCACAAGAATTAACCGGATATGACGCCGATTACGTTCTCGGAAAGCACTTCTCCACACTTTTCCCGGATGGATCACCGGAAACCGACGACGAACATTGGTTGGCCTTGCAGGAAGCCGCTGAAACCGGTCGCTTCGTATCCGAAGTCTCCCGCCCGAACGCGGACGGCACCGATAGACGAATTGAACTCATTGTCACTCCGGCTCGCGATACACGCGGCACTCCCCAGGCATTCGTCATCCTGTTGCGTGAACCGGTCGAGCAACGGGAAACAACCACTGCACAAAACGCGCGCAATGCTTCCTTCGAATTGCTGGTAAACAGCGTAGAGGACTACGCCATCTTGATGCTGGATACCGAGGGACGAATCGCAAGCTGGAACACCGGTGCTGAAAAACTCGAGGGCTACAAGGCAAACGAGGTCATGGGCCATGATTTATCGCTGTTCTACACCGCGGAAGATAACAAGCAGGGACGGGCACAGCGCAATCTCGATATAGCGGCGGCAAACGGCCGCTTCGAGGGTGAGGGCTGGCGGGTGCGCAAGGATGGCTCACTTTTCTGGGCCAATGTCGTGATCACGGCACTGCGCGATAAATCCGGCCGCTTGCGTGGTTACGGCAAGGTGACCCGCGATCTTACCCACCATTACCGCGCCACCATCGCACCGTTGCAAAACGGCGTCATGCTGTTGGGGCCGGATGGCACTACGTTTGCGTGTAACGAAAGCGCATGCCGGCTGTTAGATGTTCCGGAAAGGATGCTGCTTGGGCGACGCCTTGCCGACCTTGACGCGCAGGTGGTACGCGAGAACGGAACGGCAATCCGGAACGATGAACTTCCGGCAATCGTCACGCTCAGCACCGGTACGCCATGCCATGACGTGGTACTTGGCATCCGGCACCGCGATAACACCACCCACTGGGTATCTGTGGATACTGGGGTGTTCGAGCTGGACAAGGCCGGGCATCCATCCGCCGTCATCATGTCCATGCACGACATCAGCCAGTTGAAACAGTCGCATGATGCAATCCGTCGCGGCGAACAGCTGTTTCGTTCCCTGGTGGCGGCTTCCGCACAAATCGTATGGGAAGCGGGGCCGGATGGTGCATTCCGGTATATATCCAGCGCATTCGAAACGCTGACCGGTAAGCCACCCGAACAAACCCAGGATTGGGGCTGGTTGAGCGCGCTTCCTGCTACGGATCGGGTACGTGTCAAAAAGGCGTGGCACGATGCACGTATTCGCGGTACACGGTTCGAGTTGGAATGCCGCTTGCGTCTGCAGGACAAGACTACACGGTTCTTCCTGATGCGGGGTGTACCCCTGAAATCAGATGATAATCGGATCCGGGAATGGATCGGTACCCTGTCCGATATCAATGCGCGCAAACAATATGAACAGGAGTTGGAATACAAAGCACATTATGACGAACTTACCGGTCTCGCCAATCGCAGTGTCCTGACCGACCGGCTGAAGCAGGCCATCGCACACTCCAGTCGCGCGGAACGCATGGTGGCAGTACTGTTTCTGGATATCGACAACTTCAAGGGAGTAAACGACGACCTGGGTCACCAGCACGGCGATACGGTGCTCCGCAACGTCGCCAAACGCCTCATGGATGGGATCCGCAGCGGTGATACCGTAGCCCGGGTGGGCGGCGATGAATTCGTGATCGTGCTGACACAGTTGCATGATGCCGACGATGTCCGCCGTTTCTATTCAAAACTGCGGCGCACGCTTGCCAAACCCATCGCCGTGGCAGACCGGCTGTACACCGTGACAGTGAGCATCGGTGCAGCGGTATCACCGACTGACGGCACCGCGGTAACGGACTTGCTGCGGCATGCCGATCTCGCCATGTACCATGTCAAACAACAAGGTCGCAACGGACTGGCGTTTTACCAATCCGACATGGATGCACCGCAAGTGTCAGCGATCCTGCCGGATCGAAAAGCGTGAGCATCACTGAATTCTGCCTGTCCGGTACTCTTCGTCATTGATCATCATGATCGGCCGGATTTCGATGGCACCTTTCGCCCGTGCGCAGGGCGTCCCGGCTACCAGTCGCGCGGCTTCATCGATATTTTCGGCTTCGATAATGGAGAAACCTGCCAGAGGCACATCTGGATGGGCGAAGGTGCCCTCTTTGACATCCGGCCTGCCATCCCAGGCGCGAACTGTCGCGACTCCGGTCTCCACCGCCGCCATCAGCGCACCGCGTTTCCGTAACGCTTCATCCTGCGTCAGCAGTTCATCCTGCTCAGCCTTGCTCAACGCTTTCCAGTCTTTCTCGGCGCCGTAAGCCAGACAAAGAAATTTCACGACACGCTCCTTTCACAAATTAACTGGATGCTCAAATCCAGACATCGTTCTGCGCTGTCCGCTCCCCGCCTTTGTCACCGGTATTCAGTACCCCACGCGGCTCGATCAGGAGCATCCTGACTTCCTCTTCCGCACAGGGTTTGTGCTCGACGCCTTTCGGCACCACGTACATCTCGCCCTTGCCTATCTCTACATGCCCGTCGCGAAAATCGATACGCAGTTTCCCGTCCAGCACGATAAAGGTTTCGTCGGTGTCCTTGTGATCGTGCCAAACGAAATCGCCCTGGATCTTGACGATCTTGAACTGGTAGTCGTTCATCTCGGCAATTACTTTCGGCGCCCAGTGTTCGTCGAACAGACCGAGCTTCTGCGCGAAATTGATTGATTTGTAATCCATAAGCTTCACTCCATAAAGGCCAAATCGTAGTCACTGCGGCTTGCACACTGTTGTTCACGAGCCTCAGCCCGTCCGGATCGGCGACAGCAGGTAAACCTTCTCCTCCAGGCGAGTAAGTCCGTTGGCGCGGAAGTTCGGATGGTCATTGAGCGCATCGCGGTCCAGCAATCGCTCTATCGTGCAATGGTCGCCATAAAGCGCCTGCACTTCCGATTCGCTTACCGAGAACGGCGGTCCATCCATCTCGCCTTGCGGGTATTCCAGGGTAACCAGCAGCGCATTGAGTCCATCTGGGAAAAGGCCAAGCAGATGCGCTGTATAACGGGTGCGCAGGGCGGGTGGCAGCGCGATCAGCGACGCGCGGTCGTACACCGCTGCGCAGTCTGCAGCTTCCACAGCGGTCAGGTCGAAGAAATCGCCGCACAAAAGAGTCAAACCCTCGCCGCGACAGACAGTAAATGCACCTGTCTGCCGCTTCTGCATCGGTATGGCGTTTTCCGTGAAGAAACTCTCCACCGCGAGCGCGATCATTTCCACGCCCAGCACCTCGAAACCCTGCTCACGCAGCCAGAGCATGTCCCGGGTCTTGCCGCACAAGGGCACCAGGACACCAGGACACCGGCGCCAGAATCAAGCTCCAGCCGATTCCAGAACTCGATCAGATTCGGATTCACATCCTGCAGGTGAAAGCTGGTGTGCCCCTGCTTCCAGCGTTGACGCCAGTATTCGCTATCCATTGTCGATGCCTTTTAAGTTCGCACAAGCTGGGTTGAAGAAGGAAGCCCAGTTCTCACCACGCATCATAATAGCCAGGGCTTACTTCTTTTTGGTCGCGCGTTGCGCGCGGGCTGTGGCATTGGCCGCGATAGCGGCGCAAATGAGTTGTTTGAAAGCTGTTGCGTTGAGCTTCTCCCCTTCGCGGATGTCGATCGCACGCCGCACGTTCCCTTCCAGGCTGGAATTGCAGAGCTTCTTCGGGTCCTTGAGAGAGGCGCCGCGCGCGAAGGTCAGCTTCACCACCTGCTTGTACGATTCCCCGGTGCAGACGATGCCGTCGTGGGACCAGACAGGCGTTCCCATCCATTTCCACTCTTCCTGGATATCGGGGTCGGCAGCATGGACGAGTTGACGGACATGCGCGAGGGTCTCCCCTCGCCAATCTCCCAGCTCTTTAATGCGCTTGGTGATGTTCGCTGAAGCGGTCTCGCTGTTCGTAACAGACTTCGCCATCATGGCCTCTCCGATCATTCATTTCGCCGGCCAACCCTGGGCCAGCAAAAGTTCACGTAGGTTGGACTGAAGAAAGACGTCTACCCTACGCTTGCTCGCCATTGCTGTCATACCAACACAAGGAAGCGATGCGCCAACCGCCATCCATGTTTGCAAGCTGGAATAATTTCACGCCGTGACCTTCGTATGGGTGCGAATCCAGCATGCCTTGTTTCGAATAATTTGAAGTCCGAATCGCAAATTCACCAAAAATCTTCGTCGTACTTGTGGTTTCCCATTCATGGAAATCTATGAGATTTCCAGACGCAAGTAAGGCCACTCTCGGTTCAGAAAATTCGTCAACCGTCAGTATCGACGTCCCGGGTTCCGCCTTGTACAAGATGACGGCGCCCTCGATAAACAGCGCTGCGATATCCGCGTACGCAGGCACTCGGCCATTGCAGTTATCGAATGCCCCGAAGAACCGCGCGATGAGTCTATCGATATCTTCCATTTGCGTTTCGATTTCTGCGTTATTTCGAAATTGCTTTTTGCATCAGTTCGCGCAAGTGAGGCTTGCTTCGTCAGCCCAGCCTATTTTTGTTATGACTGACAGCCCGCAAAAAAATTTTGTGTGATGCCTTTAGCGTGTAACCAGTGCGCCATGACAGGCCAGTAGTCATCAGTGTAACGCATCGTGCCATGCGCATCCCGGTAGAGGAAAGAATGCAGTGCTTTAGGGACCGTGATCAGCGTGATATCGGCATGGTGCTGCCGCTCCGCGTCTTCGATGGCGCGTTTGCTTTTAGCATAAGGGACATTCTGGTCCTTTTCCGCCAGGAACCAGAGCACCGGTATCTTCAGCTTCACGGTGGTTTGCGCAGGATCCAGCGACGCATTGATCTGTCTTCGATGCCAAGCGTCAGCGTCTACATGTCTCCAGTTTTCACCAAAAGTCGATTTGAACCACGGTTTGTCTGTTGCGGTATCGATCAGATGTTGCGCCTGTTCGAGCGTAGCTTTATTACGCGCCAAACGGTTGAGCTGGAGCCACAGCGCGGATGCCGGAGTAATTTCAGCCTCGGAGAGGCCAGCCGCACGCCAGTCGTTTTCGTTCTCATGCTGGGTGACCGGACCAATCCATAGCGCGGGCCCGGCACGCTGGATCAGGAAATGCACGTGTTTGTCGTTTGCCGCCGCCAGCGGCGCATACCAGCCGGACTGGCTGGTGGAATGGATGCCCACGCGCGCCGGATCAATCTGCGGCTGGCTGGATAGCCAGTCGATCGCCGCGTCGAGGTCACCAGCAAGATCCAAATAACTGGCTGTATGCCAGTCGCCTTCCGATTCGCCCACGCCGCGTTTGTCGTACGAAAGCACGGCAAAGCCCAAGTCAGTAAAAAAGGTAATCCAGGGGCCACCGAAACGATCTACTGGACCGGAACCCTGCGCCAGTACCACACCAGGTAACCGGCCTGTAACACCATGCGGGGTATACAGCGTGCCGGCCAGTGTCAGACCATCACGATTGAAACGCACCGCGTGCGTATCGGGTTTGTGCACGCGATGTGCGGCCTGCGTATGGCCGTGCGCATCAGTCAGCACCAACTGATCGCCGCTATCATTTATCTGCATGCTACCGTCAAGTGGAACCCGGACAGTCAATTTTCCGTCGTGTGATTCAGCAAGAATGCCCAATTGGTTCGTCCACACATCCGTGTACAGCAGCCGGATACCGTCTTCGTCCATGCGCCCACCGGTCACACAGGCTCCGTCTTCAAACCGGTAGGTTCCCTGAGCATTTGCCAGAAACGACGGATCATAATTTTCAGCATGTGTCACAGTAGTAATGATCAGCAATATGCAGCAAGTCAACGCACTACGCATAGCCAGACTCCATATTGTATTTTTCCGGAACACTGTGTCGAAGAAGAGATTGATTCACGTAGGTTGGGCTGACGAAGGAAGCCCAACCTACGCTTGCTTCGCCATCATGGCCTCTCCGATCATTCATTTCGCCGGCCCAATCGGGATATTCTGGGTAAAAATAACAATTCATGAAAGAATTTTTTACTCTGTTCCAGATATCTTACTCTGACCTCAAATATCTATTGCTGTACGGGTACAGTGACATAACTGTCGTTGAACCATTTGATGCGCAATGGCTGGCCGGCGTCCTTGATGGTCTCAAAACTCGGGCTTCCTGCCGTACCGTAATTGATCTCGTCGTAAGGGTGCTTGTTCACATTCACGATAATCACCAGCCGGCTGCCTTTGACGAATTGCCGCGCGGTCAGGCTGGTTAGTCCGAGCGGGAGGGTCGTTTTTGCGCCGGGTGTCAGCAGATGCCGGTGGCTGCGGTCCTGTGCATAACTGGCACGCGCCAGGTAGCGGTTGAGATAGAAATAGTTGCCGTCCGGCGTCTGTTCGTAAAACGCAATCGAGAAATCCACGTCCTGCTTATTGATCGCCAATGTCAGGCTGCCGCTGAACGAACCGCCGATGCTGACATCGTGATCGAACGGCCGGGTCGCAAACACCAGACCGTTGCTGCTATCCAGCTTGTCGAGCACGATGACCGGTGTGAAATAGTTGTTCTGGCTGTCGCGATCCTTGAAATCCACCGTCTGCGGAAGATAGGCACTCTGCCCCGGCTGTTGCGGATCGAGCAGGCGATTGCCGTCTTCTGATTGTGTGCTCAGATAGAATTTCTGCACGTGGTTATGCATCTGCGCCAAGGTATGCACATGCCGCCATTTATTTTCGCCCATCATTTCGTAGTTGATCCGGTCCTTGAGTAGCGGCGGCTTCGGCCCGCCCTTCATCACGTAATCGAACCACTGATAGACCAGTTCGCGCATGCTGACATCGGCAACCGGGTCGATCTTGTAACCGTTCAATTCCGATTTCGGGTGCGCGCGCTCGGCACCGAAATGATCGTACGGTCCGATAACCGCATACAGTCCAGGGTGCTTGTTGTATCTGAAATATTCACGCGCATATTGCAGGCCCGCGATCTGGGCGCCGTCGTAATAGCCGTCGGTCCACAGAATCGGAATGTTCAGCGCTGCATATTCCTGTGGCGTCGGCACCAGTGAGCGCCAGTAGCTGTCGTAAGCCGGGTGTTTCAGCCAGAGCTGGAACAGGTGATTGGGATGGCCCGCCATGCGATCAATATCTGCGAATGCCGCACCCTTTGCATACCAATCGACATTCAGATTCTGTGGCAACGGCGAATTGCCCAGGATGTCGTTCGACCACGACAGCGCCCAGGAGGAATGCACGTTGTTCTCCATCGGAAAATCGAAACCCGGCATGACCGGGACCTGTGGCACGATGGTTTTCAATGCTGCCGGCGGATGCCTCACCGCCGACCACTGCACGAAGCCGGTATAGCTGCCCTCGTACATGCCGACCTTGCCGTTGCACCAGGATTGCCTGGCAATCCAGTTGATGACGTCGTCCGCATCGTCGCCGTCGTGGATGTAGGGCACGTAGTGCTTGATATCGGTGCGGACGTCCCGGCTATACGCGATCACACCGATATAGCCGTGATCGGCGGCTTCCTTGCCGAACACAGCGTCACCGGGCCCTTCGTAATAAGTCGTATAGAACAGTGCTACCGGCATCGGCGCGGTCATGCCTTTCTTCCTGACGACGATCGCGGAGATTTCCGCACCGTCACGCGTTTTGATGAGAACCGGATTCTGGATGACATAGTTGTCATCAGGTGGAGCGGAATTGGGTTGGGCAGCAACCGCGGACAGGCTTACGAGACAAAGCAGGACCACCAGAAATCTCATCGGGAAACTCCGGGGATTATTTAAGGCAGCGAGAATATCACACGCACTAGGTTCTGGCGTTCGGTCTCTTCACGAGCTTTTAAAATATGTTCGTCTGCTAAATCCGTGTTCTCTGAATCAGAACCTAGCGATCGTCATGAATAGGTAAAAAAGTTCATGTAGGTTGGGCTGACGCAGGAAGCCCAACATCCCAACGCTCGCCATACCCATCACCTTCATCTCCGACACAACCACCCCAGTCCGGAGCCAACAATCCCCTCTCAATATAGGCATGCAAAGTCGAATGAGGCCAATCCACAGGACGGGCCACAAGGCCGTGTTTGACCGGATTATAGTGAATGTAATCAACATGTCTTACCAAATCCGCTTCATCCCGGATTTGATGTTCCCAATAGCGCCGCTGCCAGATGCCCCGCTCGCGCTTTGATTTGCGACTCTGTCGAATGCGCTCAACCGCCGTCAATCGCCGCGAGAACCCCGCTTTGATCAATCCCCAACGCATTGGATAATCCGCATCGCCTTCCGGCAGGTGCCAGACGGCATGCAAGTGTTCAGGCATGACCGCCATGGCTACGATATTGATGGGGTGGGCTTTCTTGACCTTCTCCAGGACCTGCCGGAAGTCGCCTATGTGTCGCACGAGGAGATCAGAGCGCCGGTCTGCGAGATTGACGGTAAAGAAATAGGTGCCGCCCGCGACACGAGCTCTTCGATAATACATTGTCGATTTACATCCTTGTTGGATGTTGGGCTTCGTTCCTCAGCCCAACCTACCGCGCTGTGCGATGTTGGGCTTCCTGCGTCAGCCCAACCTACGCTTGCTTTAATTCGCTTTAATTCCATGCAATTTCAATTGCATCCATACCATCGCGACTAACATCATCACAAATACCAGCGAGAACGCCCACCACCACCAAAACATGATTCGACAGAGCCTGCTCAATGCAGCATCGCCTAATTGACGATCCTTACGGCGTATCAGGAAGTTCAGAAGCTGAGGAGTCTTGTGCGCCGCAATATCGCCACCAAATCGCGGCCGTCCTAACTGATCAAATGTGGAAGGATGATCGCGTTTCAGACGATCGAGAAATCGCTTCAAAAGAAGCGCCCATCCTGCGGCCATAACGGCAACCAGGAAGCCAATGCCGAGAAACGAAAATACAAAGATTTTTACAATCATGGAGTCTGCCATATAGATTGATTAAAGGATTAAAGGGGTCAGAGTGGAGC
>JBOIBL010000216.1:0-6552 GCA_050739495.1 Gammaproteobacteria bacterium
GGGTTTTGTCTTTGAACTCGACTTTGGACGCAAAGGTGGCCTGCGGACGGTCCCAGAGCGCGGCCAGCATCTGACCAGTCTGGTTGTTATCGTCATCGATCGCCTGCTTGCCGAGAATCACCAGATCAGCACTCTCGCGTTTCACCAGCTCCAGAAAAATGCGCGCTGCCATCAAAGGCTGTACGGCATCGCCAGTTTCCACCAGTACTGCGCGGTCTGCGCCCATGGCCAGCGCGGTACGCAATTGCTGCTGCGCTTCGCTGCCGCCGATGCTGACCGCGATGACTTCAGCCTGGGTACCGCTCTCACGGATACGCAGCGCCTCTTCCAGTGCGATTTCATCGAACGGATTGATGCTCATCTTGACGCCGCTGGTCTCGACACCGCTGCCGTCCTTCTTTACCTGGACGCGCACGCTGTAATCCACGACGCGTTTGATGCCAACGATAATCTTCATTCTTGTGACCTATCTTGATAATGCGTTTAGTGAGATCGATGAAAACCGGGAATCACGGTGCTCATAGATTTTGATAGTTGGGACCGCTGCCGCCCTCAGGCGTCGTCCAGGTGATGATCTGGTACGGATCCTTGATATCACAGGTCTTGCAGTGCACGCAGTTGGCGGCATTGATCTGCAAGCGCTTGCTGCCGTTCTCTTCGACCATTTCGTAAACCTGTGCCGGGCAGAAGCGGGTGCACGGATTGTCGTATTCGGTCGCGCATTGCGTCGCGCAGATATTAGTGTCGGAGACTTTGAGATGGGCTGGTTGGTGTTCATCGTGCGTAGTGGTGGCAAAGAACACGGACGCCAGTCGGTCGCGCGGCGGCAGATCGCGAGTGACATAGTCTTCCGTATCGGCAGGCCCGTCACTGCGCTTACGCAAGCTTTGCCAATCGGCATGATTCTTGAGCGTCCAGGGTAGCTTGCCGAAGGTGATCGTTTCCAGTGCGGCGTTGAGCAATCCGGACCACAGGCCTTTGTGAAAACCCGGACGGATGTTGCGGACCTTGTGTAATTCCTTTGCCGACGACGATAAACGCCAGGTAGCGTCGAATCCTTCGCTGCTGCCGTGTTCGGCAAGATGTTCGGCGGCGATCATGCCGGAACGTAACGCCATGTGCACGCCTTTGATCTTGGGTACATTGAGCGTACCGGCGGCATCGCCGATCAACAACGCACCCGGCATTTCCAGTTTCGGCAACGATTGGATGCCGCCTTCGATCAAGGCGCGCGTTCCGGAACTGACGATTTCGCCGCCTTCCAGCAACGGTTTCACACTGGGGTGATGCTTGAATTGCTGGAATGCCTCGAACGGTTTGAATTCCGGGTCGGCATAGTCGAGTCCGGTGACGAATCCGACATAGACGCGATCATTGTCGAGATGATAGAGGAAGCTGCCGCCATAGGTTTTCGAGTTCAATGGCCAGCCGATGCTGTGCTGGATGAAGCCGGGCTTCACGCGGCCGGGTGGCAACTGCCAGAGTTCCTTGAAACCGATGCCATAGGTTTGCGGCGAGCAATCGGCATCGAGTTTGAATTCGTTGATCAATTGCTTGCTGACGCTGCCGCGACAACCTTCCGCCAGTATCGTGATGCCCGCGTGGATGTCCACACCAGCGGCGAAGTTCGGCCCGGGCGTGCCGTCTTTCTCGATGCCCATGTCGCCGCAACGTACGCCGATGACTTTGCCGTCCGCGATCAAGGGGGCGGCGGCCGGGAAACCGGGAAACACATCAACGCCCAGCGCTTCGGCCTGTTGCGCAAGCCAGGCGCACAGACTACCGAGCGAGATGATGAAATTGCCCTGATTGTGCATCTGCGGCGGCGTGGGCAAGCGCCAGCGAGCGGTCTTGGTCAGCAGCACGAATTCATCTTTTGCAGCCGGCACACAGATCGCGGGCGGGGTCTTGCGCCACTCGGGCAGCAGTTCGTCGAGCGGGGCGGGTTCCATCACGCAGCCGGAAAGAATATGGGAGCCAACTTGGGAGCCTTTTTCCAGCACGCAGACGGTCTTGTCGGGGTTCCGCTGCTTGAGGCGGATGGCACAGGCGAGGCCGGCCGGTCCGGCTCCGACCACCAGCACATCGTAAGTCATTGTGTCTCTTTGGATTTCCACGCCGGACCCCACTGAAACGACCGGCCCCCGAGAGCGGGGGCCGTCTGAGTCGGCTATTTTACCGCCTCGGGCGGCGGGACTCATCCTTTTTAGGGTATGTGGGTATTTCTCCAGGTGGCGGCGTTAGTCCCCAGACACATGGAGCCGCGCGTTCGGGTTTGCCGACAGCGCTGGTTCAGCCCGGATATTTCCGGCTGCTTTCCGGCAGGCAGCACCAGTACGCGACACGATCCGCGACCGCGTTCACTTTAATCTGCAAGCGTGGCACCTATAATGCCACTTTGTTCCGGTCCGCAACTCATGGTGATACGACATACTCTGCTGCCATTGAGCGCACTTTTTCTTGCCGTGCTGCTGATGATGCTTGGCAGCGGCTTGCTGGGCTCGCTGATCAGTCTGCATCTGAGCGTTGCCGGGTATAACAGCGGCATAATCGCTCTGGTGATGGCAGGCTATTACGTCGGGCTGGTGTGCGGCTCGTTCATCGCGCCCGGAATAGTGCGACGTGTCGGTCATATCCGCGCGTTCACTGCATTTGCGGCGCTCAATACCATCGTCGCGCTAGCGCAAGCCTTGTACGAATCGACGTTGATGTGGGGCCTGCTGCGTATCGCGACCGGCATCGCGATGATGGGCCTCTACATGGTGATCGAAAGCTGGCTCAACGAGCGCGCCGAGAGCAGCGTGCGTGGCCGGGTGTTCTCCGTGTATATGGTGATGACATTCTTCGGCTTGGGGGGCGGCCAGTTCCTGCTCGGCACCGGTGCGCAGAATCCACAGACACCGTTTCTGCTGGTCGCGATTCTGTTCGCGGCGTGTCTGATTCCAGTGGCATTGACAGGTGCTGCGCATCCGCAGCCGGTGGAGAACCTGCAGTTTCGCATCCGCAAGTTGTTCAAGGTCGCACCGTTCGGCGTCTGGGGTTGTCTCGGTGCCGGGCTCGCGAACGGTGCATTCTACGCGCTGGGGCCGACATTCGGCATCCGTGAAGGTCTGTCGGTCAGCCAGGTGGCTTCGTTCATGGGTGTGACCATTCTCGGCGGACTCGCATTGCAATGGCCGATCGGCACCGTCTCGGACCGTTTCGATCGCCAGCATGTGATCGGCGTATTGGCATTTGCAGTGTCGGCTGCAAGTCTGGTGTTGCTCACCCTCGGTGGACAAGCGACGTTCCTGTTGCTGATCGCGGGTGCGGTATTCGGCGGCTTGACCTTCACCATGTATCCGGTTGCGGTCGCACATGCCAACGATCACATCAGGACCGGCGAAGTGGTACCGGTAAGCGCAGCATTGATTCTTTGCTACAGCCTTGGCGCGATGCTCGGGCCGTTGGGTGCTGCCGGGGTCATGCACATGGTCGGTCCACGCGGATTGTTCCTGTTCACCGCGCTGTTGTGTTTCGGACTTGGCGTTACCGCCCTGCTCGGACCACGTGGTGAACCGGTCGCTCCCGAAGATCAATCACCGTTCGTACCGGTACCGCGAACTTCGGCGGTTATTGCGCAGTTGGATCCGCGCGCTCCTGATTAAATGCACGGGATCGTTGGATATAAAGCGAAACCATATTTGATAATTTAATGACATTAAATTTAGAAAAGGCAAAAGAGTGCTTGCTTAAAATGGAAATCTCAACCGAATCACCAACTTATCAACACTACGCTAAAGTTTTGTTAGGCAGTATCAAGCCCGCATTGATCTCGCTGGTGTTGATGGTGGGAGTGGTGACGTTTCTTACTGTTTTCCAGGAGCTGGGACTCATCAACCATGTAGATATATGGGGATCGCTGGTGGCATATCCACTGGGGTTTGTATTAATGGCTTACTGGCAGTTTCAGAGCAATTGGCCTGGGCTTGAGCGAAACTGGGCTGAAATGGCCAGGTATTTCCGATTTCCTAAAGTGCCTTCAACACTACTCTGGTCCGTATCTGTTTTGTCTATCCCCTTGGTCGTGCCGATTATTGCGAGGTTAACGGGCGATCCGGGTGGGGGCTCCTCATTCAATGACATGTCAACAGCTCATCAAACAGGTTGGTGGGCGGTCGGTATTTTGATTCTGACAAGCTGTATCGCTGTGCCACTGGTTGAGGAATATGTTTCGAGGCATCTGGTTCTAGATCGTCTGCGTCTGGTGTTTGGTGGAGTGGCGGCGGTCATCATCAGTGCTATTCTGTTCGCACTTGGGCATGTTTTGTATCTTGGTCACCCCACCGGAATCATTCAAGTGTTCTTGTTGGGTCTCATTGCGGGGGGTGCGCGTGTCCAAACGAAATCATTATGGGGTGCAATCGCGGTCCACTCGACCTACAATTCTGCAGTGACGATAGCTTTGTTCCATGAGCTATTGAAATAAATTATCGGATACCAGCGCAGGATGATTGATCAGAAAAGAAGTCAAGAGCCTCTCTTCTGATCTGATGGATTTCTTACTTGGGCTGCATCCTTATTGCGCCATCGAGACGGATAGTCTCGCCATTCAGCATCACGCTTTCGCAAATCTGCTGCACCAGTTGAGCGTATTCCTCGGGCTTGCCGAGGCGTGACGGGAACGGTACTTGTGCGCCAAGCGATTTCTGCACTTCTTCCGACATGCCGGCCATCATCGGCGTCCAGAAGATGCCCGGCGCGATGGTCATGACGCGGATGCCGAAACGCGCGAATTCGCGCGCGATCGGCAAGGTCATGCCAACCACGCCGCCCTTGGATGCGGAGTAGGCGGCTTGGCCGATCTGGCCATCGAACGCGGCCACCGAAGCAGTATTCACGATCACACCGCGTTCGCCTTCTTCGTTCGGCGTGTTGTGCTGCATCACGTTGGCCGCCGCTTTGATAAGGTTGAAACTGCCGATCAGATTCACCTGGATGGTCTTGGCGAAGAAGTCTGTCACCATCGGACCTTCGCGGCCCAGCGTGCGGCCCGCACCGAGGATGCCGGCGCAGTTCACCACCAGCTGCAGACTCTCGAATGCGCCTTTCGCGAGTTCCACCGCCGTGTTAACGCTCTGCTCGGACGAAACGTCGGTCTTGATGAACATGGCATGCTCGCCAAGTTTCTTGGCGGCTTCCTTACCTTGAGTTTCATTCAAGTCGAGCATGGCGACTTTGCCACCAGCCTTGATGACGCGTTCACAGGTGGCGAGACCGAGACCGGAAGCGGCGCCGGAGACGATGGCGTTCAACTTTTCAAATTTCATGGCTTCATTTTTCCTTTAATATCGAAATAAAAAGCAGGAATCAATCGCCCTTGCCCTGATTGGCCACCGCTGCGGCAGCTGCTGCAATCTTGTCCGGATCGCCGAGGTAATAGTGTTTGATGGGCTTTAAATTGCTGTCGAACTCATACACCAGCGGCACTGCGGTCGGGATATTGAGCGCGACGATCTCATCGTCACTCATGTTATCCAGATGCTTGACCAGTGCGCGCAGGGAATTGCCGTGCGCAGTGATGATAAGGCGCTTGCCGGCTTGCATGGCCGGCAGGATTTCGGCTTCGTAATAGGGGACGAAACGCGCGACAGTATCTTTCAGGCATTCGGTCGCCGGCAACTCAGAGGGTTCCAGGTCCCGATAGCGCGGGTCGTGCTTGGGATGGCGCGGATCATCCTCTGTTAGCGCTGGCGGTGGCACGTCGTAGCTGCGTCGCCAGAGTGTCACCTGGTCTTCGCCGTATTTCTGCGCAGTCTCGGCTTTGTTGAGTCCCTGCAAGGCACCGTAATGGCGTTCGTTCAGATGCCAATCCTTGTAGACCGGTATCCACATCAGGTCCATATCGTCCAGCACGGTCCAGAGCGTGCGCACCGCGCGCTTCAGTACCGAGGTATAGGCCACATCGAATGTGAAACCACCTTCCTTGAGCAGACGCGCCGCTTCATGCGCTTCTGCGATGCCTTCCGGCGCCAGGTCCACATCTTTCCAGCCGGTGAAACGGTTGGACTTGTTCCACTCGCTGAAACCGTGACGGAGTAATACCAGTTTGGTCATGATGCAGTTCTCAATCGTCGTAAGTACTGGAAAGAGTTTGTTCGTGTTCAAAGCGCGCGATGGCGAGCTGGATCAACCGGCTGATCAGCTCGGTGTAGCCGATACCGCTGGCTTCCCATAGTTTCGGATACATGCTGATCTTGGTGAAGCCGGGGATGGTATTGATCTCGTTCACATACAGTTTGCCGTCTTCCTGCAGGAAGAAATCCACGCGGCCCATGCCTTCGCAATCGAGGGCCCGGAAGGTCTTCACCGCCATGTCCTGTACGCGCTTCATCGCATCGGCAGGAATCTTTGCCGGTATCTCCAGACGCGCACCGTTGTCGTCTATGTATTTGGCTTCATAGGAATAGAACTCGTGCGTCGGGATGACCTCACCGGCGATGGAGGCTCGTGGGTTCTCGTTACCGAGCACCGCGCATTCGATCTCGCGGCCCTTGATGGCTTCTTCGACAA
>JBOIBL010000217.1:0-4869 GCA_050739495.1 Gammaproteobacteria bacterium
CAGCAGGCGTGCCGGTAAGCGCAGCACCGCGCCAAGAAATTCAAATACCGCATCCACGGTGATGCCGATGAGTTTGAATGGCAGCAGTATCAACCAGACCAGCGGATACAGGATCAGCGCCAGCAGAGCCAGCGGCCAACACAGGATCAGCAAGATCAACCAGAGCATGAATTTTATGAACATAGACTATGTTTCAAGGCCCAGTGGTATGGCTGACATCCAGTATGAAAGCCAAGGGTGCTTGCTGCAAGCATCCGGTCCCGGAGCGTCGGTACTGGCTGTTAGAATGATGCGATGGATGTCACCTCCCTCATCGACCCCCTGAATGCTGCGCAACGTGAAGCGGTCACGGCTACTGCCGGGCCGGTGCTGGTACTGGCGGGAGCCGGCAGCGGCAAGACCCGGGTGCTGGTGCACCGCATCGCCTGGCTGATCCAGGTCGAAAATGTCTCGCCGTTCGGGATCCTCGCGGTCACGTTCACCAACAAGGCGGCCGGCGAGATGCGCGGTCGCATCGAGCAGCTGCTGGGTCAGCCGGCCGGAGCGATGTGGGTCGGCACCTTCCACGGTCTGGCGCATCGCCTGTTGCGGCAGCACTGGCGCGAGGCCGGTTTGCCGCAGACCTTCCAGATCCTGGATTCCGAGGATCAGTACCGCTTGATCCGGCGCACGCTCAAGAATCTCGATCTGGATGAATCGCGGCATCCGCCCCGGCAGGTGCAGTGGTTTATCAATTCGCGCAAGGACGAGGGCTTGCGGGCGCGGCATCTGCAGAACAGCGATGATCCTTTTCTGCAGACCATGCAGCGCGTGTATCGCGCCTACGAGGAAGCCTGCGAACGCGGCGGACTGGTGGATTTCGCCGAGTTGCTGTTGCGTGCGCTGGAACTGTGGCGCAACAACGCTGAACTGCTGGCGCACTACCAGCAGCGATTCCGCCACATCCTGGTGGACGAGTTCCAGGACACCAATTCGATCCAGTACGCCTGGGTAAGGCTGCTGGCTGGCGACAACGGCAAACCGTTCGTGGTGGGTGATGACGATCAGTCGATCTATGGGTGGCGTGGTGCCAAGATCGAAAACATCCTGCGTTTCGAGAAGGATTTTTCCGGCACGCACGTGGTGAGACTGGAACAGAACTATCGTTCCACCGGCAATATCCTCAAGGCCGCCAATGCGTTGATCGCGAACAACAGCGCGCGCATGGGCAAGAACCTGTGGACCGACGGCCGTGAAGGTGCGCCGATCCGGGTGTATGCCGCCTACAACGAACAGGACGAGGCGCAGTTTGTGATCGAGCGCATCCGCCAGTGGCAGGACCACGGCGGTAGTCGCAGCGATGTTGCCGTGCTGTACCGTTCCAACGCGCAGTCGCGCGTATTCGAAGAGTTGTTGCTGGCAGCGCGCATGCCGTATCGCGTGTACGGCGGTCTGCGCTTCTTCGAGCGCGCCGAGATCAAGGATGCGCTGGCGTATCTGCGATTGCTCGAGAATCGGGATGACGACGCGTCGTTCGAACGCATCATCAATCTGCCGACCCGCGGTATCGGCGCACGCAGCATCGAATTGCTGCGCGAGACTGCCAAGCATGAAGGCAGTTCATTGTGGCGCGCGATCGAAACCATGACGCGCGATGGGCAGACACCGTCGCGGGTGACGACGCTTTTCAACAACTTCGTCAAGCTCATCGACGGCATGGACATGGCGGTGCGCGGTCTGCAACTCTTCGAGCAGGTCGATCACGTCATCCACACCAGCAGATTGGTCGAGCATTACAAGGCGGAAAAAGGCGAGCGCGGTGAAGCCCGGGTCGAGAACCTGGAGGAACTGGTGAGTGCGGCACGCAGTTTCCAGCCGGAAAGTCTGGAAGGCATGACGCCGTTGTCCGCGTTCCTGGCGCATGCTGCGCTGGAAGCCGGTGAAGGTCAGGCCCAGCAATGGGAAGATTGCGTGCAGCTGATGACCCTTCATTCCGCCAAGGGACTGGAATTTCCGCTGGTATTCATGTGCGGCATGGAAGACGGGTTGTTTCCGCACGAACGTTCGAGTGACGATCTGGAAGGTCTCGAGGAAGAGCGGCGCCTGTGTTATGTCGGCATGACGCGTGCCAAACAGGAGCTGTATCTGAGTTATGCCGAGAGTCGCCGCCTGCACGGCATGGAGAACTATGGCGTACCATCGCGGTTTCTGCGCGAACTGCCGTCCGAAGTGGTGGAAGAGATACGTCCCCGGGTGCAGGTCAGCCGGCCGTTCGCGGTCAACAAACCGCTGGTGTCCACTATCGCTCGCGCCGCCGGCGGACTCGCACTCGGTCAGCGTGTGCAACATCCCAGTTTCGGTGAAGGCGTGGTACTGGATTGCGAAGGTGCCGGGCCGCATGCACGCGTGCAGGTGAATTTCAAATCCGCGGGCTCGAAATGGCTTGTGGTAGGCTACGCGAACCTCACACCTTTATAAGCATACTGTGCGCTCAAACCTGTTGTTGCTAACCATGGGCTGTCTGGCGTTGGTCTGTGTGCGTACCGCATCGGCAGATTCACCGGATGCGGGCGAGAGCGAAGTCATGTTGCAGACTATCGCGGTCTTTACCAATGACAATAACGGTTATGGCAACGGGCCCTATTACGACACCAGCAACAGTCAGACCAATTACGCCTTTACAGCGGGACTCGGTTTCGGCCTGGGTAACGATTTCGAGGCCGGATTCAATCTCGGATATGGACATCTGAATGCGATTGCCTGCAACCCACATGCTTGCAGCACCGGTACCATCAGTGATCGCCAGTGGAGTCTGTTCATCCGCCACAATTTCCATGGCATCTACGACGGCGCCAATTTCGCATTCAGCGGGCTGGAGTTGAGCGCCGTCTATCCGGATTCAGGGTTCGGACGCGTCACCATGTTACGGCCGTATGTTGGATACCGGTTCGGTTTGCCGCAGGATTGGGCGCTGGAGCTGGTGGTCGGCGGTTCTCAGGTCGTATCCGGGACGGCTGAAGTATCCAGCGGATATGAAGTGCGCCTCGGGCTGGTGATCCCGCTGTGACGATTGCGGGTTGGCGGTAGCAAGTATCAGGAGAAATTATCATGAGCGACAATGACAGACGCGACCTCATCCCGCGCCGCACCTTGAGCGACAATGCCTTGAGCCGTGAATCCTGGAAGATATTCCAGATGATGGCAGAATTCGTGGAGGGATTTGAACGCCTTGCCTCGATCCGGCCTTCGGTGAGTGTATTCGGTTCCGCGCGCACGCCACCCGAACATCCCTATTACCAACTGGCGGAACAGATCGGCCGGGCACTTTCCGATGCCGGTTTCTCTGTGGTATCCGGCGGCGGTCCGGGGATCATGGAAGCGACCAACAAGGGTGCGTATGCCGGCAAGTCACCCAGCATCGGTCTCAACATCCAGCTGCCGCACGAACAGTACAACAATATTTATCAGGACATCTCAATCAGCTTCCGGCATTTCTTCACCCGCAAATTCATGTTCGTGAAATATGCGTCCGCGTATGTAGTGCTGCCCGGCGGCTTCGGCACGCTGGATGAATTGAGCGAGATACTCACCCTGATCCAGACTCGCAAGTCGCGCGCCATTCCAGTGATCCTGGTCGGTTCCGCGTTCTGGAGTGGGTTGCTGGACTGGTTACGCGCCCAGCTGGTAGAAGATGGCATGATCGATGCCGGCGATATGGATCTCATCACGCTCGCCGACCAGCCACAGCAAGTGGTGGATGCGATCTTTGAACATTACGGTCCGCGCGGGTTCGAGTTGTCGGCAGAAGAACGGGAGATGATGATTGAGCTTTGAGTGCAGTCACGGTCCGCTTCAGGTTTCCGGGTTGCCCAGATCCACGTCATCCAGATCGTGTGAATAGTCGGTCTCCAGCACCCGTTGGGCAGCTTTGGCATCGCTGCCCGCGACGCGTAATTTGATTCCCCCCAACGCGATCGAATACAGCCAGTCCAGCTGCACCATCTGATCGTCGAACAATATCGCTTCAATCCCTTCCGCTGCGAGCCGGCCGAGCGCAATGTGTGCGTCGACGCTCTGGTCGTAGGTGGCGACAGTCACGAATTCATCCATCTCGGGTTGCAGATCCAGATCGGGGCAGGGAAATTCCGCGTCGATATCGTCAGCCGCGAACCGCAAACTGCGCTCACGCCACCAGATGCCGAAGCGGATCAGGGAAGCTGAGAGACGGACGAAACTGGCGACGATCATCCTGGCTGCCCATCCTGCGGGCAGGCCGCACATGCGGCGTTAGTCAGGATTAGAGCACAAAACCGCAGGGACTGAAAAACGGCCGGTCAGGCTTTCGCTACGGTGCCTGTCAACCGTGCTCAGGCAGGGTCCACCGGCGTATTGCCACCACTGAATTCAGCGCGGGCCTGCGCCATCCGGTAGCGGTGTTCCGCACGCCAGCGGCGCCAGTTCAGCAAGGCAGTCGCGGCATAGATCACCCGGAACAATAGCAACCGGAACCACACCGGCCGCGAATCGAACAGATCGCCGGCCAGCATCGAGATCACGCCCTGCTCGACTTTCCAGACATTGCGAGGATTGCGGAACAGATGCCGCATCACGGGTGAGTTGAAGCGGTAGATGAAGAACGAGAAGCGCGCCATGCCTTTGCGTAAACGCTTTTCCAGACGTCGTTGCAGATGGATTTCCTGTGCCGGATTCCGCAGCGCGGCATCCACCATGTCAGCGGTCTGTGCAGCACCGCTGGTGGCCAGGTACACGCCCGAGGAAAACACCGGATCGAGAAATGCGAAGGCATCCCCGATCAGCATCCAGCCGGGTCCGCCGATGGTGCTGGAATCGTAGGAGTAATTGCCGGTGACACGAACTTCATCGCCGATC
>JBOIBL010000218.1:0-4690 GCA_050739495.1 Gammaproteobacteria bacterium
GTGTACGACTGGGAACGCCGCATCCGTCAGACCGTGATCTTCGATCTCGACATGGGCACCGATATCCGGCGCGCGGCCGCCAGCGACAAGATCGATGACACACTCGATTACAAGACTGTCTCCAAACGCATCATCCAGTATGTAAGCGAACAGGAATTCCAGCTGGTCGAAACGCTGGCGGAAAGCGTTGCCGGTATCGTGTTGAATGAATTCAAGGTGCCGTGGGTGAAAGTCACGCTGCACAAGCCGGGAGCGGTGAGTGGCAGTAAATCAGTGGGCATAATCATCGAACGTGGTACTCGTAACTGAAATGGATCTTTTGCCCGCTGGCTTCGTTAAAAATGCCCTCGCAATGCTTACGTACTACCGTGTACGCTCCGCTTGCTCCGCCATTTTTGCCTCACCAGCGAACAAAATCTCTCATTTCCTGGGGCATTTTGCGTGACTCAAGTTTTCGTTGGCATCGGCAGCAACGTCGAACCGGAACGGCACATCCGTACGGCCGTGCAATTGCTGCGTGAACATTTCGGACGACTGCGGGTGTCGCCGGTGTATCGTAATCCGGCAGTGGGGTTCGACGGCGATGATTTCTTCAATCTGGTCGCAGGTTTCGCGAGCGATGCCGGATTCGAACAGGTGCACACGATCCTGGAACAGATCGAAGCGGCTTGCGGCCGGGTGCGAGGTGGGCCGCGCTATGCTCCGCGTACCCTGGATATCGACCTGTTGTTGTACGGTGATCTGGTGCACGAAACGGCGCCGGTGCTGCCGCGCAAGGATCTGTTGCGGTACGCGTTCGTGCTGAAACCGATGGTGGATATCGCGCCTGACCACAAGCATCCGGTCACCGGCCGCAGTTTTGCGGCACACTGGGCCGAGTTCGATACCGCCAGCCAGCCGCTTGTATTGGTCCGGTTCGACGGACTATAACTAGTTGCAGATAATCTTGACGGGGGCACCGCATGAAGCGTCATTTCGGGTATGCCTTGCTGAGTTGCGCGCTGATGCTGTCAGCCTGTGGCGGCAGCGACAGCAACAATGTACTGGCTGGCGGCGTGCAGCAGGCATCGGCAAGCGATTGCTCTGTCAGCGGTGAGAATTACCAGATCCAGGGCGTGATGCAGGACTGGTATTACTGGTATCAGCAACTGCCGGCCGCGAATCCCACCGCATACAGTGACCCCGAGAGTTTTGTCGAAGCGCTGCGCTATCAACCGCTCGACCGCTTCAGTTATGTGACCAGTCAGGCAGCAAATCAGGCGTTCTATGGCGCCGGACAGTATGTCGGTGTCGGCATCAGCCAGCAGCTGACCGCCAGTAACACACTGCAAGTCAGCGATGTGTATCCATCCAGCCCTGCGGCCGATGCGGGGATGGTGCGCGGCGATACCATCCTGGTAATCAACGGTGTGGCCGTTTCCACGCTGATCGCACAAGGCACGCTCGGTGATGCGTATGGCCCGGCGACAGTCGGCGTGAAAGTCGCACTGGAATTCCAGCATGCCGCGGGCGGTACGCATACCGCCACGCTGACCAAAGCGGTGGTCACGCAACCCAATGTGTCGCGCATCGAGGTGTTCACCGCAGGCAGTCACAAGGTCGGGTATTTTTTCTTTCAGAATTTCATCCAGCCATCCAATACCGCACTGAACAGCGCCTTCAAACAGCTCAAGGCCGACGGGGTGGACGAACTGGTGATCGACGATCGTTACAACGGCGGCGGCCTGTTATCGGTCGCGCAGTATCTTGGCTCGCTGATCGCGGGCAGCAGCGAAGCCGGCCAGACGTTCGCAACCCTGAATTACAATAACCGCCATACCGATCAGGACTACACGTTCAAGTTCGATCAGGAAACCAACGCGTTGGGCTTGAGCCGCGTGGTGTTCATCACCGCCGGCGGAACCGCATCCGCTGCCGAACTCATCATCAATGCCTTGAAGCCGTATATGGATGTTGTAACGGTAGGCAGCACCACCTTCGGCAAACCGGTGGGTGAAAACGGTTTCGATATCTGCAAGGACGTGCTGTATCCGATGACCTTCAAGATGACCAATGCGGCGGGCTACGGCGACTACTTCGACGGCTTCGCGCCGACCTGCCCTGCAGTGGATGACCTCAGTCATCCCCTGGGCGACGGCAGCGAATCCTCGCTCTCCACTGCGCTCTACTACATCACCAACGGTAACTGCGGACCGCATGCGTTTGCTGCTGCGCGTACGCTCTCTGAACGAACAGCGATGCGGCCTTTAACGAAGACGTACGGATGGCGGCAGTTGGTAAATGCCTATTGAGAAACCTCGACAGATTTTGTGTGATTGATTAACCCGAACTGACACATATTCAATATCGTGCCTTGTACCGCCACCGCCCCGACCACAAAAGCCACGTCGGGGCGGTACGGTAGTGACGTCATTCAAAAATTCCACACCATGAATACCAGGTTCTCGCCGATGTTTTTGCCTCTGAATCCGCCATTGGATATATGCCGGACACCGAGAGACCAGTTGTCGTAGTGATAACCAAACGTAGTCATGAACTGATATTGGCTGGACAGTGTCAAGGTCTGATGTGTGATCACAGCGGGACCGAAACTCGCATACAGGTGGCGGTCCACTATTTCATAGGACACGGCGGCGAGCGAGGTATCGCGACCATCAGTGGTGCCGGAAATGTTGGCGACAGTGAAATCGAGTCGACTGCCAGGATGTACGTAATCGAACATGATGACGCGGCCACGCTGACCGTCATGCAAGCCGGTGTAACCGACTGCGATGCCGGTTTGGGCATGGGCGGCGAGCGGTGCCATGATCAGCAGGGCCACAACCGCCAAGGTGCGCCGGCCACGTTGGAACAAATTGCGTAATCTGAAGAGTGCAAGCGTATTCATAAGTTGATCTCCTTGTTGTTGCGGTGGTGCGGGTAAGCGCGTGGCAGCCTGATGGCGGCAGGAGCGGGAATATCCGCGGTGGATTCGCGTATGGACTCGAGCAGGTCGGCCAGGTACGTGGTAGATACGAACAGTCCGAATGTGACCAGTCCGGCTATCAGGCCGAGGATCAGGGCCACGGTCTTGAGCAGCCGGGAGAGCAGCCATAACGACCAGAATTCGGTCTGCAGCAACGATTCTTCGTGGATATTCATGCGTCTCTCCTCAATCGGTATATCGAGATTTCTCGATACGAAAAGTCAATAAACCACGGCATGGCTGCCCAGGGGCAGGTAGCAAACTTCGTTAGCCAGGTGTGTCTATTACCAGCCGAACGATCACGAGACAGTCCCGGTGCGGGGACGGGACCGTCCCGGCGCTGGAACCGGTGTGGCGAGGGCGAAAATCTGCCTCATCCGGCCGGCGCTGGGACATACCCCATCCGCCTATGCTTTATTTTAGTAACTAGCTGGCAAAATACAAGTAGTTACCTTATAGTTACTACCCTATGAGCCCCAGCGAACAACCCTGTATGAAAGGCGCCGACGATAACGACCCCCCGCTGCACCGCATGCTGGGAGTGCTCGCCGGGCCGTGGACGATCTATCTGATCTGGGTGCTGGCCAATGAGGGCCCGATGCGCTTCGGTGCCCTGCGTCGTCGGATTGAAGGGATCTCGACCAAGATGCTGACGGAACGGTTGCGTCTGCTGGAGGCGGAAGGGTTCGTCACCCGTCACTACGAACCGACCGTGCCGCCGCAGGTCACCTACACGCCGACAGCGCGCGTGAATGAATTGTTGCCGGTGTTGAAGTCGCTATGCGCGTTGTCGCGTGAGTGGTACGGAAGCCAGCCGAAGTCCGAGCGTGTGGCAGCAGCAAGCTGAGTGTCGGGTGCACGTCCCGCCGCTGTTTCAGAACGCAGAGAAACGGATTTCCTGACTTACCAACCGATATTCCGTCCGCCGTCCACCGTCAGAATCTGCCCGGTCACATATCCCGCATCCCGTGCCAGATACACGACCGCACCGGCGATGTCTTCCGGCGAGCCGACCCGTTGCAGGGCAGTACGATCGAGGACTGCTTTCTTGGTTTTGCCGTTCATGCCCTGTTCCGGCCACAGCACCGCGCCGGGCGCAATGCCGTTCACGCGCACGTCGGGACCGAGTTCGCGTGCCAGCGAGCGGGTCAGCATGTCGAGCCCGGCCTTGCTGACGCTGTAAACGCTGTGCTCGCGCAGCGGCCGTTGCCCATAGATGTCCACGATATTGATGATTGAACCGTGGTTGCGGCGCAGATAGGAAGCTGCGGCCTGCGCCATGAAGAAAGGCGCCTTTAGATTGGTATCCATGAGTTCGTCCCATTCCGCTTCGGTGACGTTGCCGATCGGTGTGGGCGTGAAGCTCGCCGCGTTGTTGACCAGCAGATCGAGGCTGCCCCATTGCAGCGCGGCCTTGATCATCGAATCGAAGCCGGCGATATCCGAAAGATCTTTCTGCGCCAGGGTCGCCGAATCCCGGCGCTTTCCATTCAGTGCCGTGCACAAGGCCGTCGCTTCGGCTTCGGAACGGTGGTAATGCAGTACCACGTTCATGCCTTCCGCATGCAGACGTTCGGCGATTACCGCGCCGACCCGGCGTGCCGCGCCAGTGATGAGTGCAGTCCCGCCGGTGAGCTTTCGGGTATCATTTTCCATCGGTTCTACCTGATTCTTGTTTCATTTCACTATAGGGTACCTCGAAAAATCAGGGATTTTGGTTTCTGG
>JBOIBL010000219.1:0-9577 GCA_050739495.1 Gammaproteobacteria bacterium
CATCGGCGAGCCTCCTTGCAGCTTGTGCGAACACCCGGCCGCGGTGTTCGAAATTCTCGAACATGTCGAGACTCGAACAGGCTGGCGACAACAGTGCCCGGTCACCGGCTTGTGCGACACGCGCTGCTGCCCGCACCGCAGCCGGCATATCCTTTACATGCTGCACAGGAATGCGTCCGGCGATCGCAGCTTCGATCGCTGCTGCATCCTTGCCCAGCAGAATCACTGTGCGAGTCTTGCCGAGCAGGGCTGTTGCCAACGGCGCAAAATCCTGGCCCTTGCCGTCACCGCCCGCAATCAACACCAGCGGACCACCCAGTCCGGCTACCGCCGCCACCGTCGCGCCCACGTTGGTCGCCTTGGAGTCGTCGTACCAATCCACATCGTTGACGCGCGTGATGAATTCCATACGGTGCGGCAGACCGCGGAATTGTTTCACTGCCGCCAGCATCGAGGGCATCGGCAACCCGGCTGCTCCACCCAATGCCAATGCGGCCAGTACATTCACCAGATTATGATCACCATGCACGCGTAGTTGGTCCGCTGCCAGCAAGCGAGCGTCGCCATGCACCAGCCAGCGCCTGCCGTCATGCGTAACGATGCCGTAGTCGTCTGGCTGCGGCGCATCAAGACCAAAACTGACACGCCGTGCCGCATCCTGTCCCATCCCGCGGACCACTGTATCGTCGCGATTCACCACTGCGACATCGCACCGCCGGAACACCCGCGCTTTTGCCGCGGCATATTCCTGCACGGTCGCATAACGATCCATGTGATCCGGCGAGACGTTCAATACTGTCGCGGATGCGCAGTGCAGGGATTCCGTCACTTCAAGCTGGAAGCTGGACAGCTCCAGTACGTACAGATCCGGTTCCTGTTCACGGATCAACTCCAGCGCTGGGGTACCCAGATTGCCGCCGACCCGCACTTCGCGTCCGGCCTGTCCTGCCATCGTCCCCACCAGCGTGGTGACGGTGCTCTTGCCATTGGATCCGGTGACCGCGATTACCGGTGCATGCACATGGCGCGCGAACAATTCGATGTCACCGAGTATCGGTATCCCCATGGCGCGTGCCTTGATCACGAACGGTGTCGAGATCGCCACGCCGGGTGAGACGATCAACTGATCCGCATGATGCAACGCGGCTTCCGAAAAGCCGCCGACGAAGACAGCGGCATCCGGCATCTCGTTGCGCAAGTCGGTCAATCCCGGCGGGTGTTCACGGCTATCGGTCACCGCGATCTCGACCCCTCGCGCAGCCAGGAATCGCGCGCACGACAGCCCGGTCTTGCCGAGGCCGACGATCAGCGTCTTGGTTCCTGTCTGCGGCATATGCATCTGCGGCAACTCCTCAGCGCACCTTCAGGGTGGACAGACCCACCAGCACAAGGATCACGGTGATGATCCAGAACCGCACGATCACGCGCGGCTCAGGCCAACCTTTAAGTTCAAAATGATGATGTAACGGCGCCATGCGGAAGATGCGTTTGCCGGTGAGCTTGAACGAGCCCACTTGCAGGATCACCGACACCGTCTCCACCACGAATACGCCGCCCATGATGAACAGGACGATCTCCTGGCGGACGATCACGGCCAGCGTGCCGAGCGCCGCGCCCAGCGCCAACGCTCCGACATCGCCCATGAACACTTGCGCGGGATAGGCGTTGAACCACAGGAAGCCGAGACCTGCGCCGACCAGTGCGCCGCAATACACCACCACTTCACCGGCGCCCGGCAGATAGGGAATCGCGAGGTAATGAGCAAACACGAAGTTGCCGGACGCGTAACCGAATACCCCCAATGCACCACCTACCATCACGGCAGGCATGATTGCGAGCCCGTCAAGACCATCAGTGAGATTCACCGCGTTACTGGTACCCACCACCACGAGATAGGTGATCACGATGAACAGCAAGCCGAGCGATACCGAGACGTGTTTGAGCAGCGGCACGATGTAGTCCACTTCCGTTGCACTGCCATGGGTGTAATACAGCGCGCATGCCACACCTACGCCGAACAGCGATTGCCAGAAATATTTGCTGCGCGCCGACAATCCCCTGGAGTTTTTCAATACCAGTTTCTTGTAGTCATCCACGAACCCGATCGTGCCGAATGCGGTCGTGACTCCAATCAGCATCCACACATAACGATTATGCAGATCCGACCAGAGCAAGGTTGCAATGAGGATCGCAGCCAGGATCAGCGTTCCGCCCATGGTTGGCGTACCGGCCTTGGTCAGATGCGACAGGGGTCCGTCGCTGCGTACGTTCTGCCCCACTTTCAGAATCGCAAGCCTGCGAATCAGGACCGGGCCGGCGAGAAATGAAAATATCAACGCAGTCAGCACGCCCAGGATGGCGCGCAACGTGAGATAGGAAAACACGTTGAATGCCGGGTGAAACCGCGCCAGATGTTCGGTCAGTAGCAACAGCATCTGTCAGCTCCCATTCACGGCCATATCCGCGGCCTGTTGTGACCGAAGCGCCTCCACTACGCGCTCCATCCGCATGCTGCGGGAACCCTTGACCAACAATGTGATGCCGGCCGGTGTGTCGTGTCGCAACATGTCGAGTAATGCGTCGAGCTCGGTGAAGTGTTGTGCGGAAACACCGAAGCTGTCGCTTGCAGCGCGACTCAAATCGCCAAGGGTGAACAGGCGTGTCATACCGGCGCGTCGCGCATGTGCGCCCGCTTCGGCGTGCAAAGCGGCGGCACTCGATCCCAACTCACCCATATCGCCCAACACCATCCACACCGGCGCGCCGAGACTCACTGCAAATTCGACTGCCGCGGCGAGCGACAATGGATTGGCGTTATAGGTATCGTCGATGATCCGGCAACCGTGCAGGCCTGGCGTCACCACCAAACGTCCCGCCGTATTCGGCACTTCTGCCAGGGCTTGCGCGGCCGCTACCAGCCCGACGCCTGCGGCAGTCGCGACGGCCAGTGCTGCCAACGCATTCGCGATGTTGTGTTTGCCTGGCAAGGACAACTGCACGTCGGCTTCACCCAGCGGCGAAGACGCCCGAAACCGCCAAGCTCCATTTGCATCCGCCTGTAGCGAGCCGGGCAGCGGATGAAACCCGGCATGTTCATCGAAACCGAAGGTATGCCGGATGCCCGCAGTACTCATGCGTTGCCAGGTCGCGGCATGCGCGTCGTCGGCATTGATCACCGCTACGCCTTCCGGACCCAACGCTGCAAACAATGCGCCTTTCTCTTTCGCCACCCCTTCGATGCTGCCGAGAAACTCCAGATGTGCCGGTCCGGCATTGGTGATCACGCCGATGGTCGGTGCAGCGATATAGGCCAGCCAGGCGATCTCCCCCGGATGATTGGTGCCCATCTCGATCACCGCCGCACGATGATTCGCATCGAGTTCCAGCAGGGTCAACGGCAGACCGATGTCGTTATTCATGTTGCCGCGCGTCGCCAGCGTCGCGCCCTGGCTACGGAATATCTGCGCCAGCATCTCCTTGAGCGTGGTCTTGCCGCTGGAACCGGTGATACCGATCACGGGAATGTCGAATTGAGCCCGCCAGTATTTTGCATATTGCCCCAACGCCCGGCGGGTATCGCCAACGACAATCTGCGGCAAGGTGCATTCCTTCACATGCCATTGCACCAGCGCACCTGCAGCACCGAGTTGCTGCGCCGCTGACAGGAAATCATGCGCATCGTGGTTGGTGCCCACGATTGCGACGAACAGGTCACCTGCGGCCAACTTGCGCGTGTCGGTATTCACGCGCATGAAAGTGCGATCTGTTCCGATCAACTGACCACCGACAACTGTTGTCACATGCGAGAGCGAGCGCCGGTTCATGTACGCTCTCCCTTCAACAAAGCCGTGACCGTATCGCGATCGCTGTAAGGCAGGTTCTGGCCACCGACTACTTGGTAATCCTCGTGACCCTTGCCGGCCACCAGCACCACATCGCCGACAGATGCTGCGTGCAACGCATTCGCGACCGCCTGTGCCCGATCGCGCTCCACCTGCACCTGGTTGCGCCGTTCGAGGCCGGCGAGGATATCGTTGACGATCGCATCGCCGTCTTCGCCGCGTGGGTTATCGTCGGTAATCACTATCTGGTCGGCGAGTTGTTCGGCGATGCGCGCCATCTGCGGACGTTTGCCGCGATCACGTTCGCCACCACAACCGAACACGCACCACAAGCGTCCGCGACAATGGGCGCGCGCTGCGATGAGCGCCTTTTCCAGGGCATCCGGGGTATGCGCATAATCCACTACCACCAGGGGTTGATCCTGGCCGCCGCCGAAACACTCCATGCGCCCGGTTACCGTGCGCGCGCGGCTGATCGCATGCAGCGCATCGGCGAACGGGACGTTCATCGACAGCAGCGCCCCCAGCACTGCCAGCAGATTGGAAACGTTGAATGCACCGAGCAGCCGCGAGTCAACATGACCGCTGCCCCAGTCACCGGTGATATCAAAATTCATCCCGCCGGGGTGCAACATCACATCCCTGGCACGCAATATCCTTCCACGCGAGATCCGCGCATCCGACAGCGTGTAACCGGTGAGTCGGATACTGGCCGGCATTTTTTCCGCCAGCTCAGAGCCGAACGGATCATCCAGGTTCACTACGGCATGTTTGAGTCCCGGTATCTGGAACAGGCGCCGCTTCGCATCGCCGTAAGCCCGCATGTCGCCGTGATAATCCAGGTGATCGCGGGTGAGATTGGTAAACACCGCGACTGCAACATGCACTCCGGCAAGTCTTCCCTGATCCATGGCATGGCTGGAGGCTTCCATGCTGACATGACGCGCACCCTGGTCCCGGAACTGCGCTAACCAGCGCTGTATATGTACCGCATCCGGCGTAGTGTGGCTCGGCGTTTCGAGTTTTCCATACAGGCCATAACCGACTGTGCCCAGCACTCCACACGGATTGCCCAGCTCAGCAAGCGCCTGTGCGGTGATCAGGCTTACCGAGGTCTTGCCGTTGGTGCCGGTGACCGCCATCACGCGTTGTGCTGCGGACGGGTCAGCGTAGAAACGTGCCGCCAACACCCCGGCGCGCTGACCGAGATCGCGGATCGCAAAGGCGGGAACATGTTTGAGCGCAGCAAGATACGGCTCCGCATCAGCCGGGTCATAGACGACCGCGACCGCACCGCGACTGATCGCTTCCGGCAGATATTCGAGACCGTGATGTTGCAATCCGCGACAGGCGAGAAACAGGTAACCCTGGCGCACGTCGCGACTGTCCATCGCCAGGCCCTGCAGCAAGCTGTCCTCGCTGGCGAGCACTTGCGCATCGCCCTGCAATACTGCAGCCAGACGTATGCCGTTCAGGGCTTCGGCCTGTGCGTTCATGTCGGATGCCTCAGGTTCACCACATAGGCAGTAGTGGTGAGGTGACTGAGGTCATCCGGCGGGATATCCATCAGCCGCAAGGCACCGGTCATGACTTTGGCAAACACCGGGGCCGCGACCGTGCTGGCGTAATATTCTCCTTTGCTGGGATCGCGGATGACAACGACTGCTACCAGACGCGGGTTGGTGGCGGGCGCCATGCCGGCAAATACCGAGATGTAACGCTTGTCCGAATAGCCCCCGTTCTCGGCAATATGTGCCGTGCCGGTTTTGCCGGCGACGTGATAGCCGACGATATCCGCGCGTGCTCCGGTACCGGCATCGGACACCACTGTCTCCAGCATGCTGCGCATCGATTTGTCTACCGACACCGGGATGACGCGCTCCCCTGTCGGGGCCTGATCCAGACGCACGAAAGAAGGTGCGTGTTGCACACCCTCGTCGGCGAGCGTGTCATAGGCATCGGCCAGTTGCAGTGCGGTGATCGCTACCCCGTAGCCATAAGAGATCGTGGCCTGACGGGCCTGGCTCCAGGCCTGCCAGGCAGGCAAGGAACCCGGTACTTCGCCGGGAAATCCACTGCCGGTGGTACGGCCAAAACCGAACGCACTCAAAGTGTCCCACAACAATTCCGGCTTCAGTGAGAGCGCGATCTTGCTGGCGCCGACGTTGCTGGATTTCTCGATGATGGTCGTGAGGTTGATGGCGCCGTAATCATGCTCGTCATGTATGGTGTAACCGGAGACCTTGTAGAAACCGGGCGAGGTATTGACGATCGAACCCGGCGCGTACTTGCCGGACAGCAACGCCGCGATGATCGTGAACGGTTTCATGCTGGAACCGGGCTCGAACTGATCGGTAACCGCGCGGTTGCGATACAGGTCACCGTGATAATCATCGCGATTGTTGGGGTTGAATGAAGGTTGGTTTGCCATCGCCAGCACTTCACCGGTTTTCGCATCCATCACGATGATGGAACCCGATTTGGCGTCCTGATCCCTCACCGCCTGTTTCAGGGCCCGGTAGGCGAGATATTGCACGCGCAGATCGATGCTGGTGGTGAGATCCTTGCCGGGGCGCGGCGAACGCAGGTTCTCGACGTCCTGCACCGAATGTCCGAAGCGGTCCACGATCACTCGCTCGGCGCCAGGGATACCGCGTAACCAATCGTTGTAACCGAGTTCCAGCCCTTCCTGGCCACGATCGTCGACGTTGGTAAAACCCAGCACGTGTGCGGTGACTTCACCGGTGGGGTAATAGCGTCGATATTCGCGCTGTGAATAAACGCCGGGAATGTTTAGCGCCATGATCTTCTGCGCCACATACGGATCCAGGCCACGCACCAGATAGACGAATTCCTTGTCGGCGTTCTGCCGCAGCAAGGTGCTCACATCCGCACTGCGCATGTCCAGCGCTTTCGCCAATTGAGGTATGTCCTGAGTTGCACCGGATAATTCCTGCGGGTTCATCCAGATCGAGTCCACCGGCGTCGAAACTGCCAGCGGCTCGCCATTGCGATCCAGGATCATGCCGCGGTGCGCCGCGACTTCGACGACACGCAGATGCCGCTCCTGACCCTGAGTCAGCAGAAACTGCTTGTCCACTACCTGCAGATAGATGGCCCGGCTTAACAGGATCAACGCTACCAGCAGGAACACACCCATGGCGATGACGCTGCGCCAATTCCAGACCGTGTTTTGATCGGCGGCAATATTCATGGAGGGGTCACCACGATCTCGACGTGCTCCGGCAGCTCCATGTCGAGTTTCTGCGTCGCCATCTGCTCGATGCGGGCATGGGTGGACCAGGTGCTCTGTTCCAGCAGCAATTGCCCCCATTCAACATTAAGTGCATCGCGCTGCTGCCGCAGCTGCTGCAACTGTGCAAACAGCACGCGATTCTCGTGCCGTGCATCGATCACCGCGAACGCGCTCAGCAACACCGCCAGCAACAGCAACGCCATGACTGCACGAGTCAGCTTCATGCGCGCTTCTCCGCCACGCGCAACACCGCACTGCGGGCACGCGGATTCTGTTCGACTTCCTGCTTGCCGGGACGCACCGCCTTGCCGATCAGTCGCAACAGTGGTTTCACCGCAGCGGCCTGCCACGGTGCGGCCGGATCAGGTGGCGCTTCACGCGCGTGATCACGCATGAAGCGTTTAACCATCCGGTCTTCCAGGGAATGGAAACTGATGACCGCAAGCCGTCCACCGGGCGCCAGCACGCGCACGCACTGTGCGAGGCAATCGCTGAGCTCGTCGAGTTCGCGATTAATGAAAATGCGGATCGCCTGGAAGGTGCGGGTCGCGGGATGTTTATTGCGTTCGCGGGTCGGGATCGCAGCACTGACGAGGTCGGCGAGTTGCTGAGTGGTCAAAATGGGAACTGTGTCGCGTACTGCCAGGATGGCGCGCGCGATACGGCGGCTGAACCGTTCTTCACCATACTTATAGATGACATCGGCAATCTCCTGTTCCGGCGCGCGCGCCAGCCACTGGGCGGCGCTCTCACCCGTCTCCGGATCCATACGCATGTCGAGCGGGCCATCCCGGGTGAAACTGAAACCGCGACGCGGATCGTCGAGCTGCGCGGAAGACACGCCGATGTCGAGCAACACGCCATTCACCTGCCCTGCCACATTCGCCTCCCGAGCGATGCGCTCCAGCATGGAGAAAGCACCCTGATACACAGAAAACCGATCATCTCCACCTAACTGATCCCGGGCCGCAGCCACGGCTTCGGGATCGCGATCGATCGCCAGCAATCGGCCAGCCGGTCCAAGCTGCGCCAGGATTGCCCGGCTGTGACCACCGCGGCCGAAGGTGCCATCTATATAGACACCGTCCGCTTGCACCGCGAGGAGCGCCACCGCCTCCTCTAATAAAACCGTGCGATGACCGCCTGCGACGGCCACCGTCTAGAGCGCCAGCCGGGCCAGTTCCTCCGGCAGGCTGCCGTCGCCGCTGGAGCCGCCCGCCAGACTTGCCTCGCGGCGCTCGTCCCAGGTGTGCTTGTCCCACAGCTCGAACTTGTTCATCAGGCCGAGTAACACGACTTCCCGGTTCAGCTTGGCGAATTCGCGCAGCTCGGCCGGCAGCAGCACTCTGCCGTGACTGTCCATATTCACTTCGGTGGCATGACCGACCAGCAGGCGCTGCAGTTCACGAACCTGGGGATGCAGGCTGGGCAGTGTCACGAGCTTGGCCTCGATCTCTTCCCAGACCGGCATGGGATAGATGAGGAGGTAATAGCCGCGATCTATGGTGACCACCAACTGGCCCTCGCAGGCGGCTGCCAGACGCTCGCGATAGCGCGCAGGAACGGCAAGCCGCCCCTTCGCGTCCAGCGTCAGGTTGTTTACACCACGAAACACAGACCGCTACCTCACCGCTAAGTTATCCCATTTCATCCCACTCTCTCCCACTGCGAGACACTATAGGCAGCGTTTACCCCCTCGTCAAGGGACAAAACACAGAAAAATGCTTGTAAGACAGGGACTTAGAGAGACTTTCGCACCCGAAACGGTGAAAGGAAAGGATGAAAAATCAGTGACTTGGGAAAAGCAGTTTAGTAAGCACATTAAGTGCATAAAAGGGCACAGGCCAAAACCAGGACACAGGTCTGAACTGGCAGGGCTGACTGGTCAAAAAGCGTCCACGCGTACGACTTAACTGACCGGCGGTCATTGACTGGAATTGAAAAGGAGTCGGCCTGTAAGCCGGGTTCTGTCGGGGACAACCATTCCTCTGGGATGCGCGTCACCACGCACCTCAAGCGACCTACCCGGGAGCCGTGCGGACCACACGTCACAGGCGAACCTGTCTGCTCCCCTATTTGGTCTTGCTCCGGGTGGGGTTTTCCGTGCCGCGGCCGGTTACCCGTCGCGCGGTGCGCTCTTACCGCACCTTTTCACCCTTACCTGTGCCCGAAGGCCATCGGCGGTATGTTTTCTGTGGCACTTTCCGTGGGCTCGCACCCCCCAGGCGTTACCTGGCACCCTGTCCTGCGGAGCCCGGACTTTCCTCCACGCTTGCGCGCAGCGACTGCCTGGCCGACTCCAGTGAGCATGATACCGGAATGGCAGCGCACACAGTTTGAACTACGGCCCATCAGGCGCACCCGGTAGATGTTAATCTGCCTGAAATTCGATGGGGTTCCCGCAAAACCTGATGTCCGGTGACAATTTGGATTTAACACGCTGGCTGACTGATGCTACCTCACCGCTGCCTCACAGTAT
>JBOIBL010000220.1:0-3202 GCA_050739495.1 Gammaproteobacteria bacterium
GACAAGGTTTCCCGGCGCGTCATCTTTACCGGCAAGCATGACGGCATCGAACGGCATTACTACGTAAACAATGCCGAGCAGCCGTTTAATGCCAAAACGCGCAAATGGCTCGCGGAGGTTCTACCGGAGATCATGCGCGAGACCGCGATCGATGCCAAGGCTCGTGTAGCACGCTTGCTCAAGCATGGCGGTCCGGATGCCGTATTGAACGACATCGACAAAATCCACGGCGGTTACGCGCGCAGCGTGTACATCCGGGACTTTGCGACCCTGACAACGTTGCCGGCAGCGACAACCGACAAGCTCATCAGTAGTACCACGGCAATCGATTCTGACTACCAGAAAGGACAGGCTCTGATCGCGATCTATAAGGGACAGCATCTGCAGGGGGCGCAGCTGACGGCCTTGCTCAAGGCCGCATCCGGAATTGGGTCAGACTATGCAGCTGGTCAAGTGTTGCGGATGGTGGCTTCAAGGATGCCGCTGGACGACGTTAATGTGCAGTCCTATCTGGGCGCGGCGGGGCACATCGGTTCCGATTACGAACTGCGGACCACGCTGTCGGTACTGCTTGCGCGGCCCGAACTGACTCCAGCCGTAACAGCCAAAATCATCGCCACCGCGGTTAACCATATCGGTTCGAGTTACGATCTCCGCACCGTCCTGACCGAAGCCGCTGCCCATGTCGATAATTCGGATGCGGCGGTGAATGCCTATTGCCAGGCTGCCGTGCACGTCAACTCGTCATATGACCAGCGTGAAGCATTGTCGGTACTGCTGGGAAAAGCGCGCTTGAATGATGCCGGTTATGTCTCGGTGCTGGAGACCGCTGCCGGAATTGATTCGAGTTACGATCGCAGCACGCTGCTTCAGGAGATCGCCCGCCAGCTGCCGCACAAGCCGGCGTTGATCGCCAAATATCACGCGGTGGCGCAAACCATCAGCGACAGTTATCAGCGCCATCAGGCTGAGGATGCGCTGCCTGAATCCGGGCAAAGAACGCTCTGAGTACCGCCCTGTATCCGAGATTGCTTTTAGGCTGACGGATGTCAACGCCTGGGCTGGGCCGCCAGTAATGCAATGCGGCGCTCGAGACTTTCCTGTGGCCAGTATTGATTGCGATCGTAATATTCCAATACGGCGGGCGTGTCGGCGGATAACGTCACCCAGGGTTGCTTCGTCGAAGTGAAGATATGGATATCAGGCGGCAGACGGTCCGGTTCTTCGAGCGTGCCGACCAGCACGAACCGGATACTGTCACCGGCGCCTGCATAATTACTCCAAAGCGCGATACGGCAGTTCGGGCAGCGGCTGATCTTCTGGCCCTTGCCGCTGTTGGATGGCGTATTGATTACCTCGACAGTGCCTTGCAGTAATTCGACACGGTCGGCCTCGATCACTGCGTTCAATGCAAAGGACGCGCCGGTCTCGCGCTGACACCAGCGACAATGACAGCAATGCACGAACAAGGGCCTGCTCAGCATGCGGTAACGGATTTCGCCGCAAGTACAGTGGCCTTCCAAAAGTATGAATTCAGCGTTGCTCATCGCTGCCTCCTGTCGAAATAATAGTGCACATTCCCTGAGTCAATCCGAAGCGCGTCGCGCCACAATCAGGTAACTGTTGAATGGCGTGCGGCCCCACAGCGGCGTTATATGTACGCTGAGCCCGGCATCGGCAAGTGGGACCCTGAGCTCGTCGGCAGTTGGATAATGCTGCACGCCGTAGCGCATCCAGCGCACGCTTCGCATGAACAATTCCTCGAACCGTGTGATGCCAAAGCGCCAGGAGTCGTCACGCAGGACGCTGCGGATAATCAGCGCCGCTCCGGGTGTGACACGGGCCGCGGCTGCACGCAGCAGCGCCTGCTGGGTGGCAGCAGTGAGGTAGTGCAGGGTATCGAGTATCACTACATGACCTTGCCAGGGCGGCAAGGTTTCGCAGGACAGGTGTTTGAACGAAACTCCGGAATTGTCGCGCGCAGCCTGTTGAGCGATCCTGATTTTGGCAGCATCGAGATCGATGCCTAGATATTCGGACTCGTCTCCTGCCATCTTCAGGTAATGGCTGAACAGCCCGATCCCACAACCGATATCGAATACCGGTGCCGGGCGCATGCGGATTTCCTTTGCGGCAGCGGCGTAGACCGGATCGCTTTTGAGTTTGCCGCGGACATAGCCCTGTAACCAGCGCCCGGGGAAATGTCGCGAAATTTCCTGCAGCCGCGCGACATCCAGCTTGGTTACCAGCGACATGCCGGGATCAGCAACGGGTTTCTGCATTCAGTCTTGACCGGGTTCAGCACCCGACGCGACAGGAAATCCCGCCGTCTCTGCCAGTTGTTGCGACTTGGGTTCTTTGTCGCCGGTGCGTTAAGCGGTCGCAGTGCGGTGTTTGTAGCGCTTCTGCCAGTAATACAACGGCACGCCCAGTAACAGCGCAAGCAAACCCCATAACACGTATTTCGGTCCGGCCCCGTACATTGCCCACACAGTGAACACCGCAGCAGCAACCGCGAGTATCGTGGCACGGATGCGCTGGGCGTTGGTGCGCTGATCGGGACGACTCAATACGATCTCGGCGATCGCACAGAGCAGGTAAGTTCCCAATACCCAGAAGGTGCTGACCAGGATGATGGCAGTGAACATGGCGACCAGGCCGTGACTGTAATTCATCAGGATCAGGACGGTGGCGAGCACGCTGGACAGTACCAGGCCGAGCGTGGGCGTATGGCGGCGTGATTCGCGCGCGAACAATTTCGGGAACAGGCCATCGTTCGCGACTGCCTGTGGAAACTGGCCCTGCATCAGGATCCAGCCATTGAGCGCGCCGAAACACGAGATCAATGCGGCGGCAGCGATCAGGTAACCGGCCCAGCTGCCCCACAGCAGTTTGGCGGCGTCGGCGAACGGGGCATTGGAATGCGCGAGCGCAGCGCTGGGAATGATGCCCATCACCACGGTGGTGCAGGCGATGTAGAACGCGCTGGCGATCACCGTTCCGAGCATGGTGGCGCGCGGAATAGTCTTTTCGGGATCTCGCACATGATCAGCAGGGACAGTGGCGCATTCCAGACCCAGGAATGCCCACATGGTGAGCGTCGCGCAAGCGTTGATGGCCGAGGCCGGCGACGCAGTCGGATGGCCTGAAGTCAGGATCTGCGGATCGAAGTGGAAGACGCCGAACACGCTGAGCGCCAGCA
>JBOIBL010000221.1:0-22354 GCA_050739495.1 Gammaproteobacteria bacterium
ATCATGCTCAGCACGATCACGGCGAGTCCGAATTCGGCGAGGGGAGCACGGATCACATGCGCGGACAATCCCAGTGCCAGCAACGCGAATCCGAATTCACCACCCTGCGCCAGAACCAGGCCGGTACGCAACGAGGCAGCACGATCCGCACCGAGCACGTGGCTCAGTAACGTGATCAGCACCGTTTTGAATACCAGCAACAACACTACGGCGATCAGCAATAACCACCAGTGACGCAATACAGTGTGAGGATTGAGCAGCATGCCGACGGTGATGAAGAACAAACCCAGCAGGATGTCGCGGAACGGACGAATATCCGCTTCCACCTGATGCCGGAATTCAGTCTCGGCCAGCATCATGCCGGCCAGGAATGCACCCAGTGCGAGCGACAGCCCCATCTCGGCGGTACTCCAGGCTGCCACCAGCGTTACCAGCAAGGCGGCGATGGTAAACAGTTCTGCACTGCGCGCGCTGGCGATCTGATGGAACGCCGGACGTAGTACCCAGCGACCAAACGCGAGGATCACGACGAACACCAGCAGACCTTTGAAGAATGCCCAGGCCATGTCGCCGGCGATGGCCGTGCCGCTACCATGCGCCATGGCCGGGATCAGGATAAGGAACGGCACCACAGCCAGATCCTGGAACAACAGCACCGCGACCGCGAGCCGCCCATGCTGCAACCCGAGTTCGGTTTGTTCGGAAAGTTGCTTGACTACAATCGCTGTCGAGGACATCGCGAAGGCGCCACCGAGAACGATGGCCACCGGAATCCGCGCGCCGAACAGCCAGGCCATGACCGCAGTACCGAGGGTGGTCAGCAGCACTTGCGCACCACCCAATACGAACACCGCCTTGCGCATCACGATCAGGCGCGGCAACGAGAACTCGAGTCCCAGAGTGAAGAGCAGGAACACCACGCCGAACTCGGCGAGATCCCGGGTATCACTGCTATCCGCGATCCAGCCCAGCAGATGCGGTCCTACCAGCAGGCCGGTGAACAGGTAGGCGAGGACCGCAGGCAGCCGCAGGCGCCGCAACGCCGCCACCACGACTACCGCGACGGCAAGCAGAATCAGTATGGAGCGCAGTGTGGTGTGTTCCATGCCACCCGAAACCTGTCAAAATCCCCGTCTGGCATCATAGCATCGAAATTTTACCGACCATTCTCCGGGGTGATTGCCGGCAACCCCGGGCGTGGGAGCCTGCCGGGCGATTGGCGATGTTCACGCCTTGCAAGACGACGCGGACAGATCAGGCCTGAATTTTATCAAGGGGTTCGCGTCAGCGAGAAAGTTGTTTGCAGTGCCGGCCTGAATCCTTTCGGTCCATGCGGCCTGGCCTTGCGGGCCCGTGGATATGTGCAGGAATAACCCTACATACCGTACTGATTCGCTTTGCAGCAGGGTTATTGCTACTGGTTAAAATCGCCCGATTTTGCAATCATTCGGAGGTGCCCGATCAAGCAGACGGTCGGGCCGGGCCGCCACATTTGCACGCGTTCACGCGTCTCAGCCAGATGGATTGAGTCAGATGCAAATCACCCCTTTTCATAGCAGAGATTAACGCATGTTCAAACAAGCTCTTTTGTGCTTGATGGTGGCAGTGGCACTCTGCGTACTGTCCGGATGCGACAACGGCAAGGGTAGCGCTGCCGCGTCGCAAGCTTGCCGGGCCACGAACAGCAAGACTTGTATCATTGACGACGTAGCGTATGGCGCGGGCGTGTTCGTCGCGGTCGGCCAGGGTGGACCGTCGTCGAAATTCGGCAGTCAAGGGCCCTGGGTTGAGGTCAGTACCGATGGCATCAGCTGGAAGCCGATGGACCCCGGTTATACAAGTAACACCAGCGTACTCACCTCGATCGCCTATGGCGCGAAAGGTTTCGTGGCGACAGATGGCCAACGGGTAATTTATAGCGCCAAGGGACAGAGCTGGACGGTCGACAAATTCAGTGCGCAAGCGGGTGAGATCGAGAATGTCGAGTATGACGGTAGCCGCTATATTCTCTACACATCGAATACTACGCCGGCCTCGCCTTTGGCGTTGAGCACCAACGGTATCGATTGGCAGAACTATGGGGTTATCACCGACACCTCGTCCACTGCAGGTGGGACCCCCACCAGCATCGTCAAAGTCAGCAGCACCTATTACGCGACTTGGCAGGGTAATGATCGCACCGCCCCCAATTACCAGACCGCCACATCTTCAGACGGTTTGGTATGGACGCCGGGCAATCCTGCATCGGATACGACCACCGAAATGTCGCAGCTGTTGTACGCCAACAAGAAATTCATTGCTTTTGGTTCGGACAGTTCAAACAGCGTATCAATCAACACCAACGTCACCTGGGGTCTGGTTGCCCAGGGGACTGACTTTAACAAGCTGACCATAAGTAAACCCATCAGGATTTCAGGACAAAACTATGCGTTCAGCAAAGGCGCCTACAACGGTCAGGCATACGTGGGGATCGGAGTATCGGGCGCGTTTGAAAGCACAGACGCTGCCAATTGGTCGCAGATAGATCTCTCAAACGTGATGTCGACGAATAGCCAATGCGACAGTTCAAACAGTACCAACACGGTTGCGTGCATCGCGACGGTTGGCATTGCTGCGGCGCCAAGCGGTTCCTTCGTAATCGTCAGTGGGGCTGGGGGGCGAGGCGCCGAGAGTATGGACGGTGTGACCTGGGTGACCAGTAACTTATAGCATCCGGTCCAGATATATTTTCCAGCCGTCCGGCGACGGAGGCAAACATGAAAAGACTGCTGATCAGACTGTTACTGTCGGGATTTGCTTTGGCATCTGCCAACGCAAGCGCGGCCACTTTTCAATGTGCATCTGACAACGGCGGCATCAATCTGCCGGCAGGATTCTGTGCCAGTGTGTTCGCCGATGATCTGGGCACTGCACGGCATCTGGTTGTGAACAATAATGGCGACGTATACGTCGCCTTGCAGTCGGAGCATGATCGCGGCGCCATCGCAGCGTTGCGTGATAGCAATGGCGATGGTCAGGCGGATATCGTGAAATATTTCGGTGTTGCAGGAGGTACCACCGGCATCGGTATCCACGACGGCTATCTGTATTTCGCCACCCCCACCGAAGTGTTGCGTTACAAGTTACTGCCGGGACAACTGGTGCCGCAGTCACCACCACAAGTCGTGGTGGACGGTTTTCCGGAACAGGATGAACATGCTGCTAAAACCATTGCCTTCGATAATGCTGGTCATCTGTATGTAAATGTCGGCGCGCCATCCAACTCCTGTCAGCAGGAGGATCGGTTGCCGGGTTCGCCGGGTATTCGTCCGTGCCCTCTGCTGGAGCAGCACGGCGGTATCTGGCAATTCAATGCAGATCGCACCGGCCAGGATTTCATCCGCGATGGCAAGCACTATGCGACGGGTATCCGCAATGCGGTGGCTATCACCTGGTATGACGATTTGTATGCGTTGCAGATGGGCCGCGACCAGTTGCACGAGGACTGGCCGAAGTTTTACGACGCGCAACAAGGCAACGAATTGCCAGCTGAAGAATTTCTGCGTATTAAAGCCGGCGATGATTTTGGTTGGCCATATTGCTATTACGATCAGCTGCAGAAGAAACGTGTGCTTGAACCCGAATACGGCGGCGACGGGAAGATTCAGGGTGATTGCACAAGATATCCCGCACCAATTTCCTCGTTTCCGGGACACTGGGCTCCGGAATCGGTGTTGTTCTATACCGGTCAACAGTTTCCAGCAGACTGGCGGGACGGTGCGTTCATCGCTTTTCACGGTTCCTGGAACCGCACCCCGGTGCAGGCCGGTTACAAGGTGATGTTCGTGCCGTTTCACGGTGACACACCGGCCGGTGCCGCCAGCGTGTTTGCCGACGGGTTTGCCGGCCCCGAAAAGCTCACGTCGCCGAGAATCGCACGCTATCGTCCCATGGGTCTGGCCCAGGCACCGGATGGTGCTCTATATATAGATGACTCTCAGCACGGGCGGGTCTGGCGTATCGTTCACAAGCATTGATTTCCTGCGCGTGGTCGAGCCGGTATCATGAGCGCTCCTGAAGTTGGACGCTGCGATTATGTTGTTAGCTCTGATTGGATTTTTCGTCCTGATCGCAATGGCTGGAACTCTGCTCGCAATACACGAATTGAGCGGCGGCAAATTGCCGTTGTCGGTGGGGTCGTTGCACGGCATCGCTGCGCTGATTGCGATCGTGCTGTTGCTGAGCTACGTCCTGCGTTCCCCGCATAACCTGCTGGCGAATTCCGCCGCGGTCCTGTTTGTACTGACTGCGACCGGTGGCTTGCTGCTGTTCATGTTTCGGGCCATGCGGCAGCCGCTACCCGGTTTCGTGGTCACCTTGCATGCAGGATTTGCCTTGGCGGCGCTCGTGTTGCTGTCGCTCGGCTATCTGAAAGGATAAGTTGATGCCGGAGTCCGTTTCGCAACCAGCACAGATTCGCATTGTCACGGTGCATCTCATCGCCATGCTGTTGGGTCTTGCGGGTACGGTGCTGATCCTGTTGCAGGGCCGTTACTGGCTCGCCGAAGCGGCAGATAGCCGGGTCCTGATCCTGACGGCATGTGTACCCCTGATTGCGGCTGTCGCGTTTGCCATCGCACCGCGCCACGCTGCGGAAGATCCCTCGGTTTGGCGGCCGCTACGTTCGTGGCTGGTGTGGGGAAACCTGCTGGCGCCGGTGGCATTGACTGCGCTGACCCTGGCACTCATAAACGCAAGCGGGCACTTCGAGGACTTTGCCGGCTTCGCCATGCTGCTGGCCGCCAACGCTGGCCGTAACCTGCGCGATCTGCTGCATCACCTGCGTCACGCTGCTTCCTGAGGCGCATCCACCCGGCACCAGCGGGCGGATTTGAGCCGTATCCTGCCTGGCGATATTTCGGCCAAATTCGGGAAATGATTCCCGGGTTTCCGGCGGCATCCGGTTCAGGTAAGATTTTTCATAACGCGGCGGACGGAATCCGGCGGCATACCGTAAATCCGGGGAATCGGGGAAGTCGGAAATTTTGCGCATAAAGCGCTTCGAATAACATCGCGCAGGTAAATGTGGCAGCCGCTTTAATTACCAAGAAACGCTTGCTGGGCAGTAGTGTCGCATTGTTGCTGGCGATTGCTGCCCTGCTGGGCATGGGTGCCGGCATCGAAAGTGCCGGCTATCGCCTGGCCGGATCAGTCATGCCACGCCACACCCCGAATCCCGAGGTGGTGGTGGTCGGTATCGGCGCCGCCGATCTCGATCGCTTTGGCGATTGGCCGTGGCCGCGTAACCTGTTGGCGGCATTGACTGACAAACTTGCCGCAGCCAAAGCGCGGGTAGTGGCGTTCGTGCCGACATTCAGCGCGCCACAGAATGCACAGACACTGGAATATCTGCAGCGGCTGACCACGTTAAGCAGCGTCCGTTCCAGTGCGGATGCCTTGGATGTCCTCAAACGGGCGCGTAACGAACTCGATACCGATGCGGTTTTCGCTGCCAGTATTCGAGCCGCGGGGAATGTAGTACTAAGCGCGCGTCCTGCGGATTCCGATACACCTGTTGCCAATCCGCTGCCAGCCAGCGCGGTCATCGGTACCGACGATAGCCAGGGCATCCTGAGCAGGACATTCGGTCCCCTGCGCATGAATCTTCACCCACCGTTATCGCAACTCGTGGCTGCAGCGAACGGCATCGGCTATGTCGATAACCATCCGGATAATCTGTCGCAACCGCTGATCGTGCGTGACGGCAATCAGTTGGTGCCTTCGTTGGCGCTGCTGGTAGCGGCGCGAGTTCAAGGTACGGCAAACGCCGACATCGTGATGCACGGCACTGGTGGTGTCGCGCTGGGCAACCTGCGTGTGCCGACCGATGCGCATCTGCGGGCTCGCGCGCGCAGGTACGAACAGGACGGGCAGTCTGTAGTCCCGGTGTATGCATTCAGCGATGTATATAGCGGTGCAGAGTCCCCCGACACTTTCGCAGGTAAGGCGGTGTTGGTAGGACTGACAGCGGATGGCGATGCCGCGCCGGTCATGATGAGCGCCGATATGGTCTCCAGCATCCTGAATCAGGATGTGGTGGCGGCGCCATTCTGGGCGTGGTGGTTGCGTGGCCTGAGCGTATTGGTGGTGTGCATCTGGCTGGGTTTCGGCTTGTCACGACTCGGCCGGATCGCGAGCATCAGCGTCAGTATCGTGTTGTTGATCCTGCTCGCCAACATCGAATTCATCCCCTTGCTCGCCCGCGGCGTGTGGTTACCGCTGGTTTATCCGTTCCTGTTACTGCTGCTTGGACATCTGGGCTGGTTGATGTGGCAGCAGATACGTTCGCATGCCGGAGTCTCGAGTCTGGAACTATCCGATGCGAATCGGGAGCTGGGCGCGGCCTATCAGCAACTCGGGCGCTACGATGAAGCCTTCGACAGTTACCGCCGCTGCCAGCCTTCCAAGGCCGTCTGCGAAGGCATGCTGCATCTTGCACAGGATCATGAACGTCACCGGCGCTATGCGGATGCTGTCGAGGTATACGAGGAGATACAACGGATCGCTCCCGGATTCGACGACATCGCAACTCATCTCGAACAGTTGCGTCAGTTTGAAACAACCCCCACGCTGATGGGTGCGCGTCGCGGCAGCGCACGCAACATGATGTTCACCGGTGGTTTACAGAAACCCATGCTCGGTCGCTATCAGGTGGTCAAGGAGATCGGCCGCGGTGCCATGGGCGTCGTCTATCTCGGGCGCGACCCCAAGATCGGACGTACCGTCGCCATCAAGACCATGTCGCTGGCGGATGAATTCGATGGGCAGGTGCTGGAAGAAGTCTCGCAGCGCTTCTATCGCGAAGCGGAGACTGCCGGACGGCTTAATCATCCCAACATCGTCACCATCTACGACGTGGGCGATGATCAGGGTCTGGCTTACATCGCCATGGATTTCCTGTCCGGAGAGCCGCTGGAGAATTTCGCGGTACCGGGCAAATTGCTGCCGCTGGATGAAGCGATCTCCATCATCATAAAAGTTGCGGATGCACTGGAGTACGCGCATTCGCAGAACGTCGTACATCGCGACATCAAGCCCGGCAATATCATGTATGAACGGCAGACCGGGCGGGTGAAGATTACCGATTTCGGTATCGCTTCGCTCACTGATGTAAGCAAGACGCGCACTGGAACTATCCTCGGCAGTCCCTCATACATGTCACCCGAGCAGGTGGCCGGCCGCAAGGTGGACGGGCGCAGCGATCTGTACTCGCTGGGTATCACTTTCTATCAGCTGTTGCGAGGGGATTTGCCCTTTGAATCGACATCCCTGACTGGATTGATGTTCAAGATCGCGAATGAAACACACCCGGATGTAACGTTCCTGCGTCCCGATATCCCGCTGGTCGTCAAGACAGTCGTCGATAAAACCCTGCAGAAAAATGCGGTAGACCGTTTTCAGACCGGCGCCGACATGGTCAAGGCGTTGCGCGCCTGCCAGACAAAACTCAAGTTAAGCGAAAAATAATCCTTGTCAAGCCCCGCTATGTTCAATTTGTCCAGTGTTTACCATATCGCTGTGCGGTGAGAATTGTGCTTCGTATATGTGATGAAGCGCACATCGTAATTATCTGAATCAAGATTATGCTGACATGCAGACTGCTGAATCATTCAAGGAGTGTCGCATGTCCAGAAAAACCATAATGAAACTGATATCCATCTTTGCTCTATTATGGGCATTGCCGCTGTTCGCGAACGCTGCAGATGACAATGATTTCAATTACAACTATATCGAAGGTGGTTTCGTGAACATCGATGGTGGTTCCGGAAATCCGAATGCCGGTATCGGCAATCTCTCCGGACTGGGAGTGGATGGATCCTATGAAGTGGCGCCTAACTGGCGCCTGGTTGCCGGTTTCAATACCGCATCCTGTTGCGATTATCGGCTCAACAATTTCAGCGCCGGTGTGGGTTATCACCAGATGCTGGTACAGAAGCTGGGTCTGTTCGTGAATGCCCAGTTCGTGACGTCCAGCGGCAAATATACGCCGGCCGGATTTTCTGCCAGTAACAGCGATACCGGTTTCGGGCTGGTCGGTGGTGTACGTTTCATCCCGATCGAGAAAGTCGAAGTGGATGGCTTTGTGAGCATCACCGGCGGTAACGACTTCGTGGACAGCGCGCCTTCACCGGGCGTGTTCGGTATGTACAACTTCGCGGATCACTGGAGCGTATTCGCGAGCTATACGGCCAATACGGATCTGTTCTATACCGGCGTGCGCTACGATTTCTGATCTTCCATCCATCCATCAAAGGGAAGAGACCCCGGCCCAGGCCGGGGTTTTGTTTTTGTGCCGTCCAATATATGGGTCGGATGGTTTGAATTCAATAATTTCTGATTTACAATCAGCGCCGCTTGATTAAGCGGGGGGCTGCTGCTTATCGCAGCGGATCAATAATTTTCACCTTGCATAAGGAATCATGGTATGAAAATGCCATTAACAGTGCTGCTGGCGCTGCTTGCTGCCTTATCGTCTGCTGTGCATGCTGCAAATTATAATTACATTTTGGCGGATTACACTCATACCGGGACATCCTATTCCGGGGAGAGCGGCACCGGCTACGTTGTCGGTTTCAGTCACTCGGTGTCAGACAAATTGTTTGTTTCGGGCGAGTTTGAGCACAACTCGCTTGATGAGTCCTACGGTGGTGGGTTGTTTGTCGATGTGGTCAGCGCGCAATTCGGCTATCACATGGCGATTTCCGGAAGCACGGATCTGGTATTGGCTGCAAATATTTTACATTCCCGTGACAAGTCGGACGGTTATTCTTATACACCGTACGCCGTAGAATGGGGTCCTGAGGCCGGCTTGCGGTACTCAATGAGTGATCATATCGAACTTGATGCATTTGTATACAACAACCGCATTATCAATGGAGGATTCTCCAGTTCTGCTGTTTCTGTCGGGGTTCTCTACAATCTGAGTAATGCTATTTCTGTGGGGGCAACATACCTGCAAAGCAGCAGCTTCGATAACACACGTCAATGGATTGCGGAGCTTCGCTGGAACTACTGATATCGATTAAACGATTTGAATCATTGATCCGCCAGCGTCTGCTGGCTGAGAACCCCGGCAAAACCGGGGTTCTTTGCATTTGGGCGGGAGCCGGTTAACTGTGCCAGAATAACGGCTTAATGGAGATTCGATCATGAACAAACCGTTTACCGCGTACCGCATTCATCAGGTTGAAAAAAAGATTGTCGCCCGATTTGAGGAACTGACCCTGGACGATCTCTCGCAGGGCGAAGTCGTGGTAAAGGTGCAGTATTCCAGCGTCAACTACAAGGATGCGTTGGCGGCGACCGGCAAGGGCAAGATACTTCGCCATTTCCCTCTGATCGGCGGCATCGATCTTGCAGGCAGCGTGGTGTCCTCATCCGATCGGCGCTACAAGAAAGGCGACAAGGTGCTAGTCACGGGTTGCGGCCTGGGTGAGGATCATGACGGCGGTTACGCTGAATACGCGCGCGTGAAAGGCGAGTGGGTAATTCCGTTGCCGAAAGGGTTTACGACCCAAAGCGCGATGGGGCTCGGTACTGCGGGATTCACCGCTGCGCTTGCCATCCACCGTATGGAACACAACGGCACCCACCCGAAAGGTGGTCCGGTCATCGTCACCGGCGCCACCGGCGGCGTCGGCAGTTTTGCGGTGAACATGCTTGCAAAGCGTGGGTATGAAGTCGTCGCGGTGACCGGCAAGCCCGACGCGCAGGATTATCTCAAACAACTCGGTGCCAGCGGCATCCTGTTACGCAGCGAAATCAATTACGGCAGCAAACCGCTGGAAAAAATCCAGTGGCAGGGCGCGATCGACAACGTCGGCGGTGAGATGCTCGCCTGGTTCACGCGCACGGTCGGCTGGTGGGGCAACATCGCCAGTATCGGCCTTGCCGGCAGCCATGAACTTAACACCACTGTTATGCCATTCATCCTGCGCGGTGTGAATCTGCTCGGCATCAACTCCATGGCTACGCCGCGCAAACTGCGGCTGAAGATTTGGGATAGACTTGCTACGGATTTGAAACCATCCAAACTCAAACTCATCGCGAATGAAACCGTTTTGTTCGATGATCTGCCGCGGATTTTTCCGCGGGTGCTGGAAGGACGGCAGCGAGGAAGAACAGTGGTAAAGATTGACTGACCTGATAAGTATTAATGGACAGGAAAATCAAGGGAATGCTTTTATAGCGGGGAAATAAAATACGATCAGAAACCGATTTGCACGATTCCTGTTCCTGTTTCAGTTTTAATTACCATCGCCTTCGGACGCAGCTGCTTCAGCGCGCTTCTCCAGCAATTCCTTGATGTACTGCTTCATCGCGACGGGCGCACGGTCGAGTGCGGATTTACCGTTTTTGTCTTTCAGATGGGGGTCGGCACCATGTTGCATGAGCCGCATCACGCGATCACGGTTGACGGCGGTGAAGCGTTCCGCCACGACCATGAGTGCGGTGATGCCATCCTGTTCGGTCGCGAGGTCCACCGGCCAGCCAGCTTCAAGCAGTGTCTCGAATTGCTCGACCGCCGCGCGGCCTGCGGTGGTGACCAGTTCGATGAGGAATTTGTCGCGTCCGCCGTACGGCGCACCGATATCGAAGCCGTTGACGATCGCCATCGAGAGCAGGGTGTTGTTGGTCAAGAGTTTGTCAGTGAGCTCGCGCCCGTTCTGACCGCGCAGCATGTTGTTGGCGACGTTGAGGGCTTCGGCGTCGCCCGCCAGGCATAAGGTCGCCAAGCGTAATTTCTGCCGTTCCAGGTTGGTATCGCGGATCGCGGCGGGATCGAAGTCAGCTGCAGTCATTGTCCAGTCCTTTACATCAACCAGATGGCTACTTTGCCGATAGTGGCGTATCGGTTTGCTGTGTACGTGCGATGTGCGTCTGCGAAGTACGTCAGTATCGTGCTTGCGGGGTGGGATCCGATGCTCCACGTGGCATGCGAGATATTTTACTTCCTCCATATTCTGACCGAATTCGGCAACTTTAGATAATCCGAATGGCGGTGGTCCCGAAGGCCCAAAATCCGTGGTTCGGGATTGTGCTCAGCAAGAGATGTCAGAGGAGCATAACCGTTCGCTCCACCCTCGCCAAACCGGTAAAATAGGCGGCTCCCATCCACTCCCGGCCTCGGCCGGGGCCCAAGTAGTCGAGGATCTCGCGATGGCCACTCCGACCTCCGCTGGTGCCCGCTTCCGGGCTGCGCTCACCGCCGAACACCCGCTTCAGGTGGTGGGGACGATTAATGCCTACACGGCCCGAATGGCGAGGGATGCGGGGCATAAGGCCATTTACCTGTCCGGCGGCGGGGTGGCTGCCAACTCACTGGGCATCCCAGACCTCGGGATCTCGACCATGGACGACGTGCTGACCGATATCCGTCGGATCACCGATGCCTGCGACCTGCCGCTGCTGGTGGATGCGGATACAGGCTGGGGCGGGGCGTTCAACATTGCCCGTACCGTGAAGTCCTTTATCAAGTTCGGGGCGGCCGGACTGCACATCGAGGACCAGGTCGCGGCGAAGCGCTGCGGGCATCGTCCCAACAAGGAGATCGTGCCCAAAGACGAAATGGTGGACCGGGTCAAGGCGACGGTGGATGCGCGCACCGACGACCAGTTTGTGATCATGGCCCGTACCGATGCCATTGCCAGTGAAGGCATGGACGCGGCCATCGAACGGGCGCTCGCTTGCGTTGAAGCCGGCGCGGACATGATCTTTCCGGAAGCTGTACGTACGCTGGAAGAATACAAACAATTCAAGACAGCGGTGAAGGTGCCTATCCTTGCCAACATCACCGAATTCGGCAAGACACCGTTGTTCACCCGTGAGGAGCTGGCGACCGCGGGTGTCGATATCCAGCTGCTGTGCTGCGGCGCGTACCGTGCCATGAACAAGGCGGCACTGAATTTCTATCAGGCCGTACGACGTGACGGTACCCAGAAGAACATAATTGATACCATGCAGACGCGCGACGAATTGTATGAACACCTCGATTACCACCGTTACGAACATAAACTTGACGAGCTGTTCGGCAAATAACCCGTTTACAAAATGACCGAGGAGAATCGCAAATGAACGAAGCTACTCCCGGCTTCAAACCCAAGAAATCGGTAGCGCTGTCCGGCGTGGCCGCGGGCAATACCGCGCTGTGTACTGTCGGTCGAAGCGGTAACGACCTGCATTACCGCGGCTACGACATCCTCGACATCGCCGAGAAGTGCGATTTCGAGGAAGTGGCGTATCTATTAATACATGGCAAGCTGCCAAACCGCGCCGAACTCAAGGCCTACAAAACCAAGTTAAAGAGCCTGCGTGGTTTACCTGATGTAGTGCGCACCGCATTGGAACAGTTGCCGGCATCAGCACACCCGATGGACGTGATGCGTACCGGCGTGTCAGCACTTGGCTGCACCTTGCCGGAAAAGGACGACCACAATGCGGCCGGTGCGCGTGATATCGCGGATCGGCTGGTCGCATCATCGGGCTCGATGCTGTGCTACTGGTATCACTGGAGTCACAACGGCCGCATGATCGAAGTCGAGACCGACGATGACTCCGTGGGAGGGCATTTTCTGCACCTGCTACACGGGCGTGAACCGTCGGATGCCTGGGTACGCGCCATGCACACCTCGTTGATCCTGTATGCCGAACATGAATTCAATGCTTCGACGTTTACGGCGCGCGTGATCGCCGGTACCGGCTCGGATATGTACTCTTGCATCACCGGCGCTATCGGTGCCTTGCGCGGACCCAAACACGGTGGTGCCAACGAAGTCGCGTTCGAGATCCAGGGCCGTTACAACACACCGGACGAAGCGGAAGCCGACATCCGCCGCCGTGTGGAAGCGAAGGAAATCGTGATCGGTTTCGGGCATCCGGTCTACACGGTCAGCGATCCCCGCAATCAAGTCATCAAGGGTGTGGCGCAGCACTTATCGAAGGAAGCTGGCGATATGAAACTGTTCAACATCGCTGAGCGTCTCGAGAAAGTGATGTGGGACGTGAAGAAAATGTTCCCGAACCTGGACTGGTTCTCGGCCGTCTCCTATCACATGATGGGCGTGCCGACCGCGATGTTTACGCCCTTGTTCGTGGTCGCACGCACTACCGGTTGGAGCGCACACGTGATTGAGCAGCGTGCGGACGGCAAGATCATCCGTCCCAGTGCCAATTACAATGGACCGGAAGACCAGAAGTTCGCGCCCATAGAAAAAAGAGCCTGATCCATCTATTAACAAGCATTTAAATTCAGGAATAACGAATGAGTTTCCACGACATCAAATCCGCCAAACGTCCCGATCCGGAGAAAGCCCTGACGGACATTGCTGACTACGTCATCAATTACAAAATCGACAGCAACGAAGCGTACGAAACCGCACGTTACTGCCTGATGGATACGCTGGCCTGCGGCATGCTGGCCCTGAATTATCCGGCCTGCACCAAATTGCTGGGGCCGGTGGTGCCGGGTGCGACACTGGCGGGTGGCGCACGGGTGCCGGGAACGAACCATGAGCTCGATCCGGTGCAGGCCGCGTTCAACATCGGCGCCATGATCCGCTGGCTCGATTTCAACGACACCTGGCTGGCGGCGGAATGGGGACATCCTTCCGACAATCTGGGTGGCATCCTCGCCGTCGCCGATTACCTTTCGCGGCGGAATGTCGCGGAAGGCAAAGCGCCGTTGAGCATGAAAACGGTGTTGACTGCCATGATCAAGGCGCATGAGATTCAGGGGGTAATGGCGCTGGAGAATTCCTTCAATCGCGTCGGACTCGATCACGTGTTGCTGGTGCGTCTTGCTTCCACTGCGGTGGTTACCGAGATGCTGGGCGGTACGCGCGACCAGATCATCGCGGCGGTATCACATGCGTTCATAGACGGCGGCGCGCTGCGTACCTATCGTCATGCGCCGAATGCCGGATCGCGCAAGAGCTGGGCGGCAGGCGATGCGACTTCGCGCGCGGTGCGGCTGGCGTTGATCGCGCTCACCGGCGAGATGGGTTATCCCACCGCGCTGTCGGCCAAGACCTGGGGTTTTTACGATGTTCTGTTCAAGGGTCAGCCGTTCAAGTTCCAGCGCGAGTACGGCAGTTACGTGATGGAGAACGTGCTGTTCAAAATCAGTTTCCCGGCCGAGTTCCATGCCCAGACGGCAGTGGAATGCGCGATGAAACTGCATCCGCAGGTGAAAGACAGACTCGATCAGATACAGAGGGTCGTGATCGAAACTCAGGAACCAGGTGTGCGCATCATCGACAAGACCGGTCCGCTCAACAATCCGGCCGACCGTGACCATTGTATCCAGTACATGGCGGCGATCCCGTTGATCTTCGGCCGCCTTACGGCTGAGGATTATGAAGACAAGATCGCCGTCGATCCACGCGTGGATGGATTGCGCAACAAGATGGAAGTCAAGGAAAACGAACGCTTCACCAGGGATTACTACGATCCGACACGGCGTTACATCGGCAATGCGATCCAGGTGTTCTTCAAGGACGGCAGCAAAACCGAGCGTGTCGAGATCGAATTTCCGATCGGGCATCGCAACCGGCGTGTGGAAGGCATTCCGGTGCTGGTGAAGAAATTTGAAGCGGCGGTATCGGCCAAATTACCCCCGCATCAGTATTCAGCTGTCCGCAGCCTGTGCAGCAATCAGCAGCAACTCGAACAAACGTCCGTCATCGAGTTCATGCAGCACTGGGTGGTTTGATAGAATCCTTCTATCGTTGAAGTAAAGCCCGGCATCAGCCGGGCTTTGCACATGTGATAGTCTGATGACTTTATTGAATCAAGATTCATTCCGGAGCATTGGCATGCAAGTTGATCATCGCGCGATTCTGCAGTTCTGGTTTGAAGAAGCTACCGCGCAGCAACATTTCAGCAAAGACGAAAAATTCGATGCAGAGATCCTCCGGAGATTCGGTGATACGCATACCGCGGCAACGCACAGCGAATTGTTCGAATGGCGTGTCACGTCGGAAGGGCGTCTGGCGGAGATCATCGTGCTCGATCAATTCTCGCGCAATCTCTATCGTGACAGCGCCCGGGCTTTCGCCTGTGACAGTATGGCACTGGTATTGGCGCAGGAAGCGGTAGGCAACGGCGCTGATCAAAGCCTGCCGCAGGGACAGCGTCTGTTCTTGTATATGCCGTACATGCATAGCGAGTCGCGCCGCATCCATGCGGTGACATTGGCATTATTCGAATCGCTGGGACTGGCCGAGAATCTGCAATACGAACTGAAGCACAAGGCGATTATCGATCGCTTCGGTCGGTTTCCCCACCGCAACGCGGTGTTGGGAAGAGAATCTACTGCAGAAGAGCTGGATTTTCTGAGCCAACCCGGATCTTCTTTCTAATCGATCTGGTTACCAGACCAGTGGTTTGGTCCAGTTTGAATTCGAATCCTTGGGGTCTTCACCGATCCGTATAACACGATTATCGAGATAACGGTGTTTTGGTACCGGCAGGTTGAGCGGTGCCGGGACATTCTTGAACACGCGTCCGGCCAGATCGTAGAGCGAACCGTGGCAGGGGCAGTGCATACCGCCGGGCCAGTTGGGGCCGATGCCCGGATCACCCGGATTGGGACGATACAGCGGGATGCAACCGAGATGCGTGCAGATTGGCACCAGCACAAATGTACCCGGCTTGAGCGAGCGATTGGTGTTCTTGCAGTATGCCGGTTGTTGCGGCTGATCGGAGTTCGGATCGCGTAGCAGAGGGTCGTTTTTCGGCAATTGTGCGAGCGCGGATTGCGGCCGGTTCATGATCCAGATGGGTTTACCGCGCCAACGGGCCTTGATCAGAGCGCCGGATTCGATCTTGCTGATATCCACATCCACCGGCGCACCCTGCGCGAGCGCCTTGGCGCTGGGTTCCATCGATGAGACGAAAGGCACAGCCGTCAGGACTACCCCGGTGGCACCCACGACAGTGGTGGCGACAGTGAGAAAATGGCGCCGGTTCTGGTCGATTTCCTGGCTCATGGTCTGCGATATAAGACAATCTGTTGTGCGGGCGGTTCCATGCCATTGCACAAGCCTCGATTGGCTAGTTTAATAGCCCTACAAGCGTTACGGCCTCACAACAATGCAGAGCGAGCATTCGATGTCCGACGATATCATTAACAAACAGCAAGCTGGCGACTATTTGTCTCGCCCATTGCCAGAGGCGAGTACCTTACCCGCATCTGTATATGTGGACTCCGGATTTCATGCTGTCGATATGCGGCACATATTTGCCAAGACCTGGCAACCCGTAACGCGAACCGGGCAACTGCGGGAGACCGGTGATCAGGTGGTCGCCGAAGTCGCCGGGAAACCTATCATCGTGGTGCGTGGCAACGATGGTGTGTTGCGTGGCTTTTTCAACGTCTGCAGACACCGAGCCGGACCGCTCGCACTAACCAATGGCAATACCAGGCAGCTGCAATGCAAGTATCACGGTTGGACCTATACGCTGGAAGGCCAGTTGCGTGCAGCGCATGAGATGCAGGATGCGAAAGATTTCGACATCTCGTGTATCCACCTTGATCCAGTGTGGGTCGGTGAGTGGGAAGGCATGGTATTCGTGGCAGTGCAGGAACCGGCCATGACGCTGGTGCAATTACTGGATGGGATTCGCGAACGGATCCGTCCGATCGAGTTGCCGCGGATGCAATTCCATAGCCGGGTCAATTACGACGTCGCCTGCAACTGGAAGGCATACGTGGATAATTATCTGGAAGGCTATCACTTGCCGCATGTGCATCCGGGCCTTAACCGGTTGCTGGATTACCGCTCATACACTACGAACCTGGCGGAATGGTATTCGTACCAGCACAGTCCGCTGAACGGCACCAACGGACCTTATGAGGCCGGTGAAGCGCACTATTATTTTATCTATCCGAACCTGATGCTGAATATCCTGCCAGATCGGTTGCAGACCAATCTGGTAATACCGATCTCATCGCAGCGTTGCCGGATAGTGTTCGACTACTATTACACCGATATTGAATCCAATGCGGCGCAAAAGATGATTGCGGAAGATCTCCGTTTCAGCGACGAAGTTCAGCAGGAAGATATCGGTATCTGCGAACGGGTGCAGGCCGGTCTGGCGTCCGGTTCCTATCATGCCGGGCGGCTGTCGCCGAAACGTGAGTCAGGCGTCCATCATTTTCAGGAACTGGTGCGGCAGGCATATCGAGATGCGATCCCTGATTCAGGAGCAAATACTTGAAAATCGCCATCACGCGTCCCGTCAGCCCCGCCCTGGAACACTGTGAATTGAGTTTCCTGCCACGCAATCCGATCGATATCGGTCTTGCGGTAACTCAGCATCGTGCTTATCAGGAGGCATTGGCAGCCTGCGGGTGCACATTACGTTCGCTGCCGATGGAGCCTGAGCTCCCTGATTCTGTGTTTGTCGAAGACACCGCCATCGTGCTGGACGAGGTCGCGGTCATCACCCATCCGGGGGCTGTATCACGTCGCGCCGAGATCGATTCAGTCGCGGCCATGCTGGCCAGCTACCGTGAGTTGGTGAGAATAACTCCACCGGCCACGCTCGATGGTGGAGACGTGTTGCGCGTGGGGCGCACACTTTATGCCGGTGTATCCGCGCGCAGTAACCACGCCGGGATCGAACAACTCTCACGTCTGTTGGCCCGGTTCGGTTATCAGGTCAGGGCGGTACCGTTGCATGGCTGTCTGCATCTGAAAACCGCAGTAACGCAGGTCGCAACCGATCTGCTTTTGCTCAACCCGGATTGGGTGGATGCGAGACAGTTTCCAGGCATGCGCGTGTTGCATGTGGCCCAATCGGAACCGCATGCTGCCAATGCAGTCCTGATCAACGATAAAGTTATCTACCCCGCATCCTGTCCGCTGACCCGCACACAACTGCTTCAGCAAGGTGTTGAGGTTGTGAGTGTCGACATGTCGGAGACCGAAAAAGCCGAGGGCGGCGTGACCTGTTGCAGTCTTATTTTCGATTCCTGAAGTCTTCAGCGAGCGTCCTGATACCGGTTTGTAACCAAATGTAAAAGTGTGTATCAGTTATTGCGATACGTTGTATTCGATATCGCTGCGTGCTGAACTAGCTGAGGTGAAATCCCGGCGCTGTCGGGTAACTGGAGTAAGCACATGACACGCAGCAATCTTGGTTTCTTTCTGGCCGGTTTGTTGATTGCCGGCTCAATTTCTCTTGCCGTTGCCGAACCCTTTGGTGGAAATTCGCCTCAAGCCGGCGGCATGGATCAGCCCGACATGCCGATGATGATGCATGGGTTCCATCGTCCCGGCATGATGGATCATGGCGCGCATTGGCGGCATGATCCCGCGCACGCAGCAATCATGGACATGTGGGGGATCGAACGCCTGGACCGGATCAGCGGGCACACTCAGGATCTGGCCAGCCTTTATAACCATGTATTACAGAAGACGCAGAATCCGGAAGTGCGGCACTACGCCTACATGCATCTGGCGCGCAGCGAGATGAAACCGGAGAACGTGGATCAGGCAATGGCGACTCTGCGCAAGAGTCTGGATGAGGACCTGACACGTCTTGATGCGGTCAAGCAGAACTGAATCCAACCGGCCAGCTGACGCGGCCACCCGAGCCCGGCGAAAGCCGGGCTCTTTTTCGATCAATGTGTGGGCGAGAGCAATGGATCGACTGCTGCTGCCAGATTCCGCGCTGTCATCGGGGCACCACCGACCCACAGTTTGGCGCGGATCACACCAGCCTGATCAATGACGTAAGTGATGGGCAACACTCGCGGAGAGCGCATGTCATTCGTCTTTGCGTCAGCGGCGAGTGCGGCAGGATAAGCAAACGCTTTCATGACCTCGCGGACCTTGGCGTTATCACTGCTGTTATCCTCACTCAGTCCGAAGACGACGACACCGCGATCCCGGTACTGTTTATAGAACGTATTCAATACCGGCATCTCTTCCCGACAAGGCGTGCACCAGGTTGCCCAGAGGTCCAGCACCAGTACTTTGCCGCGCAATGCGGAAAGATTGAGCTGTTTGCCATCCAGGGTAACGACCGTCAGAGCTGGCAGTTTATCGCCTACGTCGAGCGCAATTGCTGACGGGAGATAGCCAATTCCGAACAACAGGGTGGCGAGCATCAGGATTTGCAACAGATTTTTTTGATTGGACCAACTCATGATGAAGCGTAATCTCTTATCGGCATGAGCGGTTTATAGCGCTCAGAATTTATAAGACAAAACCAGTTTGTATTGACGTGTCGCGACCAGCTGGTTGCCGGTGACGTGCTGATAAACCGGCAATTCGATATCGGCATACAACCGGAAGGCACCACTGTCGAATTCCAGGCCGGGTGCGATAAGCAGCCGGTTGTAACCACTGTTGTCCGGGCTGGCTTCAGCACCGCTGTCCGATGCGCGGCTGGAAACGATCATCTGCATTACCGGCGAGAGCTGACTCTTCGAGCCGATTTCCCAGCCGTTATAGTAAATACCGCCGGCAGCATCCAGTTCGTTACCAGGACGGTAACCACCGCGCGTCACCAGTGCCTGTTGCCATTGGCCCTGCACGAACCAGTTCCACGTGTGCGCCGCATCGAGGGCAGCTTCATGGTACGCGCCGACGATCGCATCGGTACTGCCGGTTCCTATCGATGTGTCACGATCGAAATTCGGATAGGTGTAATCACCGGTCGGCAACTTGAGCCCGAACAGCAGGCCGCTCGACAGGTCGGCAGAAAAACCGGTGTACATGCCCAGGAGCCGGATGTCGCCGAGCGCAGCATGGTGAAAACCGCCAGTGCCGCCGCTGTCTAGCGTGGTTATGAACAGCCGATCCCAATATGGAACCTCGACGGATAACCCCCAATCGCGGTTGAACATGTAGCGAGCGCCCACCGTGTAAAAGTCGGTGCGGATATTCTTGTCATCATTCTGGGCAAGCGGTGCCGAGGAACTGCCATCCCAGTTACGATCCTGATTCATGTAGTCGTATTCCAGGAAGGCCGTACCACCTGAACCGTTGGGGAACAGGGAGCTGGTGCCGACGCTGAATACCCCGCAGCCGCACGCACAGGCAAACGCGTTGCCTGTCGACAGCGCGAACAGGGCCACAAGCGTTGTCCTCAGGATGATTCGTTTCATGAGAGTCGATTTGGTCCGGGTTTTGTGGGTCCGCAACAGCCTTCTGGCCTTGGGACCATTGCGCAAGCAGCAACATTTTAACCGTTCTGTATCCCGGGGCCACTGATCAGCTCAAGATGAGCGGCATACAGCGTAACCGCGTATTGATGCGGCTTCCCACGGCAATTGCGCAGCCGAGCTGCCGGTTAATGTATTCGGGGACAGCAGAATGGCGTAATAATTTCTGCCCTGTGCCGGTCATGATCTTATCCATGTGCTGCGCCATCCCGGCCAGCTTCACTTGTACAGGTGTTTCCATGAGTCGTTTGCGCCGTCTGTCGTTGAATATCGCGTTGCTGGCCGTGAGTGCCGCTGTGGTGCTGGGCTGGTTCTGGCAGAAAGGCGGTGGTTCGGTGCCGCTGGCGATGGCTGCCGAAGTCCCGACGCTGGTGGGGAAGGTTGCCGCGCCGGCGTTTCCGGGCGGTCTCGACTGGATCAATACCGGCGGCAAGCCGGTGAAATTATCCGAACTGCGCGGCAAGGTGGTGGTGCTGGATTTCTGGACCTATGGCTGCATCAACTGTTTCCACATCATCCCCGATCTCAAGAAACTCGAAGCCAAGTATGGCAACAGTCTGGTGATCATCGGCGTGCATTCCGCCAAGTTCGCCACTGAAGGCAAAACCGCGCACATCGCCGCCATCGTGCAGCGTTACGGGCTCACGCATCCGGTGGTGAACGATCATGACATGCAGATCTGGAACGAATATGGCGCCACCGGCTGGCCGACGCTGACGGTAATCGATCCGGCCGGTAACGTGGTCGGGCAGGTTTCGGGCGAAGGTCATTACGCACTGCTGGATCGGGTGATCGGCACGCTCGACAAGGAATTTGCCGCCAAGAGTGAATTGAATCGTAAACCGCCCTGGTTCGCCGGTGCGCAGGCTAAGATGCCGCATACGAAGTTACTGTATCCGGGCAAGGTACTGGCAGATGCGGCGCACGATCGCTTGTTCATCGCCGATTCGAATCACAACCGCATCGTGGTGACCTCGCTCGCCGGCAAGGTCGAAACCGTGATCGGCGGCGGAAAGCCCGGTTTGCAGGACGGCGATTACGCGCATGCCGAATTCCGCTACCCGCAGGGTATGACGCTGGCAAATCCCGACACTTTGTATGTCGCCGATACCGACAACAACGCGATACGGAGGATTGATCTGAAAACCCACACGGTTGGGACTGTCGCGGGCAATGGCGAACAGCAATACATGACCAGCAGTTCCTACAAGGCGAAAGGCACTTCGCTTAACACCCCGTGGGCGTTGCTGTTCCATGATGGTTTGTTGTATATCGCCATGGCCGGACAACACGAGCTGTGGACTTACGATCCTGCCAGCGACAAATTAAGGCTCTACGCCGGTTCGGGTCAGGAAGGCGTCGGTACCGGTTCGCTGAGCGATGCCAGTTTCGCGCAATCCAGCGGCTTGACAACCGACGGCAAATTCCTCTATGTCGCAGATCCGGAATCCAGTGCAGTGCGGCAGGTGGGATTTGGTGAAGACGCCAGGGTACGTAATCTGGTCGGCACCGGGCTGTTCGATTTCGGCGATGTGGACGGCGTCGGTAACGACGTGCGTCTGCAACACGATCTCGGTATCGCTTGGCACGCCGGGTACTTATATATAGCGGATACCTATAACAGCAAGATCAAGGTGCTGGGCCCGCTCAGTCGACGCGTCACCACGTTGGCGGGCGGTGACGACCAGTTCGATGAGCCCGGTGGTTTGAGCGTGGCTGGCGATACGCTCTATGTCGCCGACACTGATCACAACCGTATTGCATTGGTGAATCTCAAGACCGGTGCGGTCAGTGCTTTGGAGCTGGTTGATCCGCAGCATCTGCTTTGACGTCGACGCGGTTCCAATCGGGCCGGTAATGCAGGTTGAAGTTACAGTGAAGTGGTGCCGGTCCGTGCGCCGGTGAGATTTGTATCATGATGAATTGTCCGCCGAAATGTTTCTGCAGCTGACCCATGTATTCGTCGAGTGTTGCCCGGTCGGGTACTGTGCCCATCAGATCCAGCCCGCTCGAAATAGGGGTGATCATGGTCAGGTCGACACTGGGTGGAGCGAGTTCGAGTATCTCTCGCGTGATAGTGGAGCTACGTGTCTGTCCGGCGAACAACATGGATACGTCGAGCGGATAGAGCGCGGTCAT